>DOPG01000463.1:61411-72340 GCA_003513555.1 Rhodopirellula sp.
GCCAAAGGGTCAGCCAAAGGGTCAGTCGCAGAGGGATACGGTCGCAGTCTGCGCCGGGATGCCAACCACGTCAGGGAACGCATCTTCCGTGGGCATAACTTCATCCATTACGATGCTGCCTTCAAGTGGTCGCCACGAGGCTGCTGCGATTGCAAATTTCCTGCTATGGATTGCCCTTTTCTATCATGACCATGTTTCCAACAGCCTCGATGTCTTGCCTGCGGCAGCAGCTGGTTTTGCTGCACATGCTGATCTTGGGCGGGGCAATCAGCCAGCTGGACAATGCCTGGGCAGGCGGGCCAGAACGACTGATCGATCATTTTCCGGAGGCCGCGGCGTCCGGTTGTATGCAATGCCACCGGGACATTGAACCGATTCGCGAAATCGGCTCCGAGATGCTGAATCAGATCATGGAAAAAGGCAAAGCCATGGGTGACCCCGCTGGCTGTGTGGTCTGTCACAACGGCGACCCAACCGAAACTCGGGACGTTGACCTTGCCCATGGGGGTGACGATTTTTACGCCGATCCGGGAAGTCCCTGGGTGAATGGGAAAACCTGCGGAACGTGTCATGAAGATCAAGTCAAGGTTCAGTGGCAAAGTCTGATGATGACCGAAGCAGGCAAAATTCAGGGCACTTGCTGGTCCTTCGGGGCACTTACGGGGTATGAGCACAAGTTTGCCAACTATGCCGTCAAGAACCCGGAAGATCGGTCAACTCGATTGGGCACCAAAGCTTACAGGCAATACATGGATGCTCTGGCCAAGCTTGAGCCAAACGTGTTTGTTGACGAGCACGAACCACTGCCTGAGGCTCTCGGTTTTGATGAACTTGACAAGTTGCATGACGATCCATCGCTCGCTGCTTTTACCTATATCCGTCAGGAATGCAATCGTTGCCATCATGGCGTGAAAGGTCGTTCATCGCGGGGGGATTTCCGTGGCATGGGTTGCTCCAGTTGCCACATTCCTTATGGCAACGAAGGACTTTACGAGGGCGCCGACACCAGTATTTCACGAACTGAAAGTGGTCACCCGCTGACGCACCAGATTCAGGGAACACGCGACGCCGATGTGACAATCGGTGAAGTAACGTATCACGGACTTGCCGTAGAAACCTGCACCACCTGCCATAATCGTGGTAAGCGTATTGGTGTTTCTTTTCAGGGGCTCATGGAAACTCCGTATGCTTCGCCGCTGGATGAAAATGCCCAGAACCAGCCCGGGCTACACAGCAAACACTACATCGCCATGGAACAGGACATTCATTATCAGAAAGGCATGAAGTGTCAGGACTGTCACACCTCGATCGATGTTCACGGCGATGGTTTTCTGGCGCCGACGAATCTCGCCGCTGTCCAGATCGAGTGTTCCGATTGCCATGGAACACCAGATCAGTTCCCTTGGGAACTTCCGCTCGGTTTCATGGACGAGTTTGCTGCAGAGGTCGCTTCCGGTGATCCGCGCGGAACCACGCCCGATCAGTTGCCTCATACCTGGGCTGGTGCGAACCATGACCGGAAAGATGGGTTTCTGCTCACTGCTCGAGGCAACCCTTACGAAAATGTTGTCCGGGATGGGGATGAGGTCATCGTCTACACAGCCGAAGGAAAAGACATCCGCTTGAAACCTCTAAAGAAACTGGTGGAGGAAAAGTCGATCAGTCAGCGTGGACTGGTTTCCATGCAAGGCGTAGCAAAACATCTTGATCGGATGGAGTGTTACACCTGTCACGCCAGTTGGGCCCCGCAATGCTTTGGCTGTCACGTCAAAGTCGATTTCAGCCAAAAAGAACGCTGTCCGGAAATCGATTCATCACGAATGGGATTTGACTGGATTGCAGCGGGCCGCAAACATGCGACACCGGAACATCGGACAGATTCTGGAGAAGGAGAATATGACCTGATGATTCCTGGCAAAATCAGTGAACTGCGAAGTTATCTGCGCTGGGAAGAACCCATGATGGGCATCAACGGAGAGGGACGCGTTACACCACTGGCCCCCGGTTGTCAGCCTTCGGTGACCATCATTGGAGCCGATGGCAAACCGATTCTGACCAATCACATTTTCAAAACACCGGGCGGAATGGAAAGAAGTGGAGAAGAAGGACAGCTCGCGATCGACATGAGCCCCGTGCAGCCTCACACCATGACCAAGAATGCACGAACCTGCGAGTCCTGCCATGCGTCAGACAAAGCGTTAGGTTTGGGAATCAAGGGCCCACGGAAATGGAACGAAAAACACGTGGTCGATCTTGAGACGACCGATGGAACAATCCTTCCAGAGTCAGCAAGGACTCAAATGGGAGCAATCGAGAATCTTGACCATGACTGGTCGCAAATTGTCGATGAGCAGGGAAATCAACTCGCCACGGTCGGGCATCACTGGAAGCTCTCACGAGCCTTCAATGAGGATGAAATCACACGGATGTCACGGTCAGGGACCTGTGTTGCGTGCCATAAGGAAATCCCAGAAAGTGATCTCGCAGTTAGCCTGCTACATCACGTTGCAAAATACACCGGTCAAGTTCCAGTTTCTGAAGATGATCACAGCAAGTTGGTCAACAAAATTCTGCTCACCTCGGCATGGGGCCAGGTTTTGGCTGCAACGGGTACACTCGCGGTGGTTGTCTGCGGTGGCTTCTGGATCTCAAAACGGCGAAAAAAGAAACTCGCTGCAAACAGTTGAAACTGCTGGTGGCATCAGTGCGGCTTAACAATGCAGTCAATTGCTTGGTCCTCTGTAGCATGGACTCAAGCGACGATCTTCAACATCGAGTGAATGAGCTCAAGCAGTGAGCCCACGCGACAGCGTCTTCACCTGCAACGCAGCTGCTCGGTGATGATCAGTCACCTCAAGGTAGAATTTTCTAAGGTCTCGATACTGTGACCGGTCTATTCATTGACGACGTGCATCGAATGATGCAGAACCCAAGCGGTCGCTCTGGATGCTCGAAGATCCTGAAATTCTTTTGGCCATGGCTTCACAGGGGCACGTTTGATAATCCGATGCAGTTGTGTCCGCAAATTGGATTCAGCATTAAGGCAGCGATGAATCAAAGATGCACCCTTCCCCACCGGCATTTCGTAGGCTTCCTGAATGAACGGCAACAACTCGTTGAATATCGGAACTCGGCGGCTGCCCTGTCCAACGTGGTGAGCTGTTTTTTCTGACCGCACCGGCATTTACTGTTTCTGCCAATGAGTATCAGACCACTTCAATTCCAAGATTTCACTGAAACATCGCAGGGCACTAACGATAACAAACCGTCGCTTGGGGCAGAGCGACGGGGCGCTTAGCCCTTTCAATCACACGACAGTTCCTCTCTACCCGTTTCTGCATGGTAGTTTCAGCAACTCGGCTTTCGGCATGAAGCCTCGTAGGCTATCCGGCACCATTTTGGCTGCACGACTGCCGGGGTGTGGCGTCGGTTGACTGTCGAAAAAGTGCTGCAGGTGGTGTCCGCCAATAGAAGAATTGCCCCACAGTAAGTGCGAGAATCTTGATCAGGCGAACTGCCCGGAAAGGAATTTCAGAATACCTCAGAAACGTCACACAGTGGATCAGATCGTTGCCAAGCTGCGTCAACCCGACATGAAACTCGGCAAGGGCAAAAGGTGCCCAAGGTCTGCAAGCTGCTAGAAATCGTTGCCTGAATTGACCTAACAGACTTATTACTGCTCGCGGCAGAAGCATGGTGGCATGAAGTTTGAACTGGCCACCATCGCCCGCTCTAGCGGGCCATTACCAATCGCCATTGCCAGCCCAGAAACACATCGAGAACACGCTGAAATAGTCTGATTCTTGCAACACCGCAGCGATTCAATTGACTGACAAAACAGTTACTTGGGTAAAATTTCTGGAAATCTGCATCCAAGCGGGCGACTTCTGCGAAGCAAATCACAGATGCGGTGTTGCGTTACACAATTGCAGGCATCATCCTGCCTGCATGCAGATTCATCAGACGAAAATGAACCAGCTGATGAAGGAGGCCACTCTTGGGTTGCCCAACGCGACGTCCATTAGATGACAATGAACCTCACGCAAGCTCAGAACAAGCATGATGCAGGACACCGAGCGTGGATCCTCCGGCGCGGGATCGGCCAGATGCACACGCTCTGTGACCCGTAGGATCAGTTGCTGCATGGCAGGCGGCTCACCGCGACGCGAAGTGGTGGTGAGCGGCCAGAGTGTTGAGCAATCAGGAGTTTTATGTCTGGCAAGGTGGGTAGAAAAAGCAAGAAACCGGTCGTGTGTCGCATGTACACGACTTTTCAGATGAGAGGGCGGAGCAACTGTGGGCAAAGACAAAACAGCAGAGATGAGCGAACCGGTTCTGGAAAAGATTGCTGCTGGCGACAAGTCGGCCGTCGATGATTGTCTTTCACGATTTGGTGGTTTGATCTGGTCTTTGACCAAGCGTAATTGTGTCGCTGGCGGGGAGGCGGGGGATGCCGAAGTCTGCTCATTGTGGAAACACCGTCAAGTGTGCGGATCGACCTGATCGAAAAACTCGTTGCTCTGGCTGAGTGGCATCGTGATCGGATCTTGGAGGCAAATCTCAGGCTGGTCTTCTCAATCGTGAAAAATTTCGTCAACGCGAACAACACTTTCGATGATCTGCTTAGCGATGGCATCTTCGGTTTAATCCGTGCGGTCGAGAAATTCAATTATGAGAATGGTTTTAGGTTCAGCACATTTGCGACGCGGGTCGTTCGTCGAAATGCCTACCGCATGGTTGTGGTCAATCATCAGGATCGCCAAAAGGTCAGCACCGGCCTGCAGGATCTGGAGCTTGAGATCAGCGACGAGGGAAGAAGCTCGGCAATCAGCGAGAAGCGGTGGCTCGAACTTCGCAGCCATCTTGCTGTCATGCTCGATGATCTTGATCGCCGTGAGAAGTTCATTGTGCGTGCCCGCTTCTCTTTGGGTTCACATCGCAAGCGGCATACTTTGCAGTCTCTGGCGAACCGCCTTGGTATTTCCAAAGAACGCGTTCGCCAGTTGGAGCGGCGAGCGGTGGACAAACTTCGCGCCATGGCAGGTGAAACCCAACTTGGTGAACTTGACTCCGTACAGCGATAGCGAATCAGTCGCAACAGGCGAATACGAATGGTCAGTTCACGGCTCTCGAAGATTCCCAACTCCGAGAGTGGCGAGGAAACAGGGGCAGGCAGGGGTCACGAAGCTCGGATTAAACGATGGATAAAAAATGTCTAACTCTTTTGTCTGCGTATCTGTCCCAACCTGCTTCTCGCAGCCCTTACCGCGCGGCTTGCTGCCATTCGCCAAAGCCTGAGCCTGAGCCTGCACACAGCTAACAGACGGTCCGCACTAAAATACCGGGGATAGAAATCGCATTCTCGCTGTAGCGGCCTAGCACCAGACAGCTCACTTATCGCGGGACCGCGTCAAAAGTGCAATCATCTCAGAGGGAAACATTCGTTAAGAACGATTACCGGCAAGCAGCATTTATGAAGCATCGTTAGGGCGAGAAGTGTCCGAGCTTCAGCAAACGCAAGCGTGCACGAAATAGGCTACGATTCCAACCCAACGCTTTCTTGAAGCATGAGACTGCAGCGACTCTTTGATCACTCTTTTGATAAGTTTTCCCCGCACGGTACCAGTAGTTTCCGACCTGTGCCCCAAGATGCTTTTGCTCGGCTGTTGTTACGTATTCTGCCACTTTTCGAAAGATCTGTTCATGAGTCACTGCCCAACGCTCAAATCGATCCGAAAACTTGCTACTGAGGTTTCCTGCCTCTCCTAACTCTGTTGCTTGGTGAACTCGAAAAATCACTGGGGAACCAGGGACATGCTTCCACCCTCCGAGCAAAGAAATTTGCGAGAAAAGCAATGCATCTTCAGCACTCTCTAAGCCGGTGTCCCACCCTCCTGCATCAATTACTGCGTTCCACCGAAACATCGTGCACGAGGCGACTCCGGCACCGTATCGGAACATCCATTTCAAGGGTGATTTTGCAAGTTTCGAACAGTCGTCGTATTGCAATTCAACGCCACTGGGGTCCACGAATTGACGATTGGCCGAGACGGCAATAGTTCCGGGATCGTGTCCCAGCACGCGGGTCGTACGTTCAACGAAATCAGATGGCCATCGATCATCCGAGTCAAGAAAACCAACAAACCGGGTACGAGGAGTCGCAAACATGCCATACTCCCGAGCCAAGGCAGCGGTTCCTTTCTCTTGCCTAAACAGTTGGTAAGAGGTTTTTTGCGTTCCACCGACTTGCTGCTGACTTTGAATCCAAGCTTGGACGGATTCGTATGTGCCATCTGTCGATCCATCATCGACCACCGTAACAAAGTCTGGCGAGACGGTTTGATTCTGGACGGATCCCAGAGCTTTGAGGATGAGCGATTTTCGGTTGTACACCGGAATAATGACAGAAACATCTTCCATTATGCGGCTTTCGTGATTGGCTTGATTTTCGAACGCAGTTTTACAAACCTGCGATTAAGACGCCCCCTTCGCAGATCATCGATCCCCGGTCGCACTCGATAGAAAGAACTCCTTTCATTTTGCAGACCGGCAGGCCAGACATTTCCACCTCGTAAATAGTTCAGAGAAGTCGAGAATTGACGACAAGCCTCCTCCGAAATGAGATCCTGAATCGCAGCCAAAAGCGCCTGCTCCTCCTGTTCATCAACGAGCAACCCAAAGGGGTACCGTTTGTTAGGCGAAAGAAGGATTCCATAATCGGCAAGTTCATCATAGGTATCAGCCATTTTGATGATGAAAACCTCACTAAACTTTGGATCTGCCAACGCTTGGTGGTGCAATTGGGTGTTCTGAGCATTGCCCCATTTGGAGAGCGTATATCGGTAAACAAGATCTTCTGTCTCCGCGCCCATGCGATCCCTTAACCAATGCCGTCTGCGGAGTGTCGAGCCTTTCTCGCCGTCCTGGAAGTCGCCAAACAAATAAGCCGAGTGCAACAAACCTGCGTTAATCAACTCAACGGGCTGTTTCCAACTCGCAAGCGCCGCAGCCGTTCCCACCAAATGACAAACAAATGGTTTATCGCAGGGTCGAAAACACGTCCCAAAGAGTTTTTTGGCAATATCGTAAGCCCTGTGCACTGCTTGCTGGGATGTCACATCAAAGCCAAGCTCATTCATCAGGTGAAACAACTGTAAGTTTGTTTGCGGCAAAGTCATTGATCTAAGTTCCCCCAACTTTATTTTTTGATCATTCACGCGGCATTCTTACTCTGCTTATGGTCTTGATTTAGTGAACTACCTAAGCGTCCATCAAGACCATTAATCATCGAGACATTTGGAACTGGGACTTGGGAATACTGGGACTTTGGATATTTATATTTATTCCAAAGTACTTCAATCGGAGCAGCAATTGATTTCTCAAAACGTGATCCAAGCGTCGCTCCCAATGAACGTTTAAATCTAAACAACCAAGGCATACTGAAACGCCGATGCCTCGCCAGCCAGCGATGTCCACGCTTCACGCCCCGTGATTTCAGAGGTACACCATATTTTTCTGACATTCGTTGATAGCTGGCCGCACACCACGCCTCGCTCCATCGAAGCAGGAAATACTTGCGATCTTCTCCCACCAAACGCTTGGGCGGCGCATACGTAATGACAGATCGAGGCTCAACCCAGATCTCCCCACCTGCCTTTGCGACTTGCAGACTAAAGTCGCCGTGTTCAGCATGAGAGAAAAAACCCTCATCAAATCTGCCAACCTTCTCGAATGCCTTCATTTGCACCAAGACGGTATGAAATTCAATCAACTGGGTACACTTTGCAACCAACGGTGTGGTCACAGCACTCAAAGGCATATGAGCTAAGTCATGATGCTCATGATATTCCATGGTTCCGGCGCTCGTGCTGCTTACCCGCACCTGACCACCAAACATATGAATACGGTTTGCTTCGGGCTCAAATTCGCAATACAAGGGTCCAACGACCCAGGCGTCAGTTGTCTCTGCACAATCAACCAAACGGGCGAGCCAGCCTCTCTGCACCAAGACGTCGTTATCGACAAAGACCACGTGAGGCGTTTTGACGTGCTCAAGTACAAGATTGCGTGCTTGATTCGGTGTTATGAATTTCTCGCTTCTGATCAATAAAAATCCATGTCTTATTGCTGCATCATGCAAATACCTGCGGATAGCGCTTGGACTTCCCCCATCGACGACGATCAGGTCGTAGGGCTCTTCCGTCCGCTCGATCAGTGTTTCAAGACTTCGCTGCGTCGTAGAAAACTGCTCTCTGGGCACGAAACCGACAGTAACACGCTTCTTTCCACACATTCACGGATCCTCGCAAAGCCACATCAAAATGAAAGATACTGTGTTCACCAACTGACCGTGGTGCGGTACCTGATTTCAGCAACTCATGTCAATTCCATTCCGATCATCAGCAAGGCTCCTGCAAAATCGAGATTGACATGACATCCGGTAACAAGTTAGCCCTTTCCTTACGCCCCCTCAAAAATATCCCACCTGACGTATCACGAAGAAAATTAGCGTTGATCGCTAGGCTTTCTTCGAATCTAGCCCGCCCGGATAACGTCCCCCCTTCTAGCCCTTGCTGCCGGATCATGAACAATTCACCTCCGATCCTCGCAACCATCATCGTGTCGTCCTGCGGAAGAAGAGATCATTTAGAACGATGCCTCCTCTCTTTTTCAAACCAACAAATGGGCGAAGGTGAAACATTCGAAGTCATTGTCGCTGACGATGGCTCGAAAGATGGCACGCATGAGATGATCCAGCAATTGGCCGCACGCATGCCCTTTGATCTTTCATTCGTGACGCAAACCAACCAAGGGTTCCGAAAGTGCAAAATTGTAAATAAAGCATTACATACAGCGCGTAGTAATTACATTCTTCTCACAGACGGCGATTGCATTTTCCCTCCCGATCATGTGCAGAAGCAAATTTCGCAGCGGCAACAAGAGACAGCTTGGGTCAGTGACTGCATACGCTTAGAGCAGACTGTATCCGAAACCATTACCCGAAACGCCGTCATCGACGGCTCGTGGCTCAACTCGGTACCTGCTCATCTGCCGGGTTTTTTGCAAATCCGCTACATGAAAGACCGAATCTATGAATTCCTCAACCACAACGAAAAGCCAAAACTGATTGGTAACAATGTCGCGGTTTGGCTACAAGATCTAACGAACATCAACGGCATGGACGAAGCATTCAAGGGCTGGGGCTGCGAAGACGATGACCTTGGGATCCGCCTCCGTGCTTCAGGCATCAAGCTCAAGACAAACCTGAAACAAACGTTTGGTTACCATCTTTGGCACCCTGTCGACGCAACCACCCCCGCAAGTTGGCGCGAGGGACAAAACATTCGCTATTTCCAACGCGACCTTGTACTTGCGAAATGCCTTCGCGGTTTAGTGAAACGAGATTTAGAGCACCTGAATTATCGGATTCATGCATCTTCCAGGCACCAAGAGCTTGCAGCGTTACTAAAACAATCCTTCACACGAAAATCACCCAATCACATCGACATCGAAATTCGTCTGGGGAACTGCCACACCCAAGAGAACAGTGACGCAGAAAAAACAATCGAAGTATGGCATGCTGATGAAGTCCCACAACGCAAATCGAACTCCCCCCACCTCGCTCTAATTCTACCCAACTGCGAAACGAAGAGTATTTCCTCAAATCTCAAACCAGAAAAATCGGTTGAAGGCATGCCATTCACCGTCGAACGGCAATTGAGCTGGCTGGTTAACCAAATTAGCGAAGCCATCCTCGGCAGCAATTCTGTTGCTAGTCCAGCGAATCTACGTATCGCAGCTTAAAATCAACTGATCTCTTCTGATCGGGATCCACCTTGAAACGCGAAGTACGAGCTTCTTTTGCAAAGCAAAACAATCGACGTCATTTGGCATCGACGAGGGCGAAAAATCGATGTGTGCAACTGGTCGATTGAGCAGTACGCTCATCACTGGAGAAATGCCGGATGGACAGTTCGCCATCAATACGGGATCCCTTTGCCATGGCGGCCGCCAGCTTTGCTTACCATAATGCATGTAGACCTAAGTGTCGTCCCCAGGAAGTATGAGGCTTGGGCTACCAAGAATTCTGCTAACCGTGTCATTTGGAATGCCCGCATGAATGACATCCGAAAAAGTCGAGTATCCTCTCATCTTCTTACACGTCACGATAGCTGGGATGGCCCGGTGATTTTAAAGACGGAGTACAATTGTGGAGCACGGCCCGAAGGTGCGTTGAAATCACCTCTCAAAAAACAGACCTGGCGTGACGCCGGCAATCCTCAGAAACAAGAATACGTCGTTAAAAACGCGATGTCAGAAGTCCCCGCGTGGGCGTGGAATTCTCCACACTGGGTAGTCGAACGGTATTTCGAAGCAGTAGAAGCAGAATATTCCATCTGGACTCTGACCATTCTTGGAACTGAACTCGAGCTCGTTCGCTTTACCGCAGATTCGCAACTTGATTATGAACGAGGTCAGTTCGACCAGTGGGTTTTTGAACAAATCGACGGTGAGTTGAACAAGATAGTTTGTGCTTTGAGCATCGAGTACGGTCGGCTCGATTTATTAAGGGTAAACGGATCCTGGGTGCTTCTTGACGTGAACAAAACCCCCGGCCAGTACCCACGCCAAGATGCCGCGAAAGCAAGACGAGATTTTTATGACCAAAGAATTGAAACGCTTGCGAAGTCCGTCCTAGCACAATTTGAATAGGTTTTGGCACTACAAATGTAGTGGCGGATCATGCCACCACAGACGAGTTAGACTTGCTGATAAGGTACTTCGTCCATTACGAGGCCAAGTCAAATATCGCCTCCTTTGAATGATCAACGAAGGAGAACCACTTCCTGTCGTTTCGTCTGTTTCATCACTAATAGCGGTTCTTTTGCAAGCCAACGGACTTTTCAACGTACCCAGCCATCAACGTAC
>DOPG01000463.1:72570-82132 GCA_003513555.1 Rhodopirellula sp.
ACCCAGCCATCAACGTACCCAGCCAAAGCATTGGCATTGAATGTTGCAGAGAAGGAGGCTTAAGACGCGACAGCAAAAATACAAGTTCGGCAGTGATACACCAAACAGCCAAAGGAACGTTTTCGATGGACTCTATCTGTACCAAAACGGTCAAGCTGCTCTTGTCACGGCTTTGACGGACTTGTTGTGAACTTGCAGATCACCGAAATCATCATTCGCAAATTCCAAAAAAGTGTCTCCCACAAATTTCTTAAACGCCGGGCCCCAGGTTTCGATTCCCTCCTCTTCTTCCAGCAATCGGTGGCTGTTGCTGTCTGAGACAGAAAATGTCAACGTTTCGCCAGTCAATATTTCAGACCACCCGAAGCCATAATTGGCAAGCCACTTGTCTCTTGCAATCAATAGCGTACCACCGGCATATGTCTCGAACGGATGCTCAAACACACGCGATTTAATTTTCCGTCGAAAGTACCACCATTTACGTGCGACATCTGGCAAATCCCCACCGAAAGCAAGGATACATTTTGCATACGGACGTAAAGCCAATTCCTGAAAACAGCGCACGCTCAAGCTTTGTAGAGCTTGCGGCAGTTGTGTGATTTGTTGGCGATAGTCTTGCCGCTTTCGCAGTCTCTTCAAACGACCAACTTTTCGTCCATCGCTAGACCCCGCTTCAGAGCCATTCCAAACCACAGGAGGCTCCACCATCGTCAATCGAACGTTGCGACAAGTTTCTGAAAGTCGCTTTGCGATTTCCATGCAGATCAATCCACTAAGCGAATAACCTACAATCGCCACCATTCGATGCTGCTCCGGGTTCTCAAGACTCTCAACAATACTGTCAGCAATCAATGCGACTGATGGAACTTCGGGATCGCTATACAGAAAATCCAACTTTCTCCATACTGTGATAGCATGGGGCGGCACGAACCCGGCGACTCGTTGTCCAAACTCCAGCCCTCCAACGATAACGACCAATGGCGGTAAAGCCTCTGACGAAATGCGATTTTCTTGCTGTATCGCCGTTTGATCACACTCTTCCATTTTTGAAAGATGGCTTGCAAGACACTCAATTGAGTCGTTGTCCCAGATGATATCCGCCGAGACTTCTCGATTCGTGAATTCTGAGAGTTCCCCGGCGATTGCCAGCAATTTAAGAGAATCCACACCGAGACTCAGGAGGGGACTATCCTTTTTGACTTCCACCTCGGATATTCCGAGTTCTGTTGCTAGACGGCGCACCATCCAATTACTTATTTCGCTCGCATCCATGCTTTTTTACTCGCTTAGCTAACTTCGTTTCCAAATTGCGTGGTACATCGCAGCACACTGTTGTCGTTGTTTCTTTCCACTAAGCGTTCTTGGCAATTCACCGGAGCGCACCACATGAATGTCGTGTAACGCAACTTGCGCCTGCTGTGCAATCGCAATCCGGACTGTATTCTCGAGCTCGTCTTGACTGATTTGGACGAATTTGTTTGCTAATTCTGCGACAACAACCAATTTCTCTTCTGTGTCGACATTGATTGCAAATGCGATGGCTCGCCCACTGCGAATACCTTCGTGGGATTCCTCGACAATCTTTTCGATATCATCAGGAAAAACATTTCGACCGGCAAGAATGATGATGTCTTTCTGTCTTCCAGTGACGAATAGTTCTTCCTTGTCAATGAGTCCCAAGTCCCCCGTTCGAAAGTACGGAAAGCCATTTATCCAAACCTCGGCACCGTGCTTCATGGTTTGCGCGTGATCATGGGGATTGAGATACCCGGGAGTGACAGAAGAGCCATACACACAAATTTCTCCAACGCTGCCCGACGGCAATACTTCGGACTCATCTGGTTTGACAATAGCGACCTTTGTTGTTCCGGTAGCCGTGCCGCAACTCACGAGGCTAGTGTTACTGTTACGGTCTGCATGCTGGTCATGAATTTGTCCATGCTCATCCAAATGTTTGATGACAAGCTTTGTATTCGACCGGCGAGATGTAACCATTAAGGTGCACTCTGCCATCCCATAGCAAGGCAATAGTGCATTGGCAGAGAATCCGCATGCTTGAAACGTTTGGCAAAACCGAGTGATAGTGCTCGCATCAACCCTTTCAGCACCATTAAAGAGGGCCACCAGCGACTGAAGATCCAAGTTCGCTTTGCGTGCTTCAGAAATCCTCTGTGCACACAATTGGAAAGCAAAATTCGGTGCGGCTGAAATTGTACCCTTGTATTTCGTGATCGCGTCGAGCCAAAGATGCGGACGCATCACAAACGTACTCGGCTGCATAAAAACAAACGGAAAGCCCATCAATACAGGAAGACAAAGAAGTCCAACCAAACCCATATCATGAGTAAAAGGTACCCAACCCACGACGGTATGCTGCACCTCTTCTCCGGCAACCTGAGCAATGTCGTGACAATTATCGATCACGTTTTCATGAGTTACCATCACACCCTTGGGCTGCGAGGTTGAGCCAGAGGTATATTGGAGGTGGGAAATTTCTGCAGGTTTCCAGGTTACCTCAGATTGATCGGCAGCTATTTCCTCTGATAAAGCATCAATCTCAATGATCGGCACACCATGAAACTCAGGTGGCACGGAACTAGCCTGCGAAAATACACTTCGCAATGTTCCTTGGCTACTGAGAATCACTGATGGCCGAGCATCACGAATCACGCCTTCGAGTCGCTCTTGCGTATTCAACCGACGTGCTGGCTCAATGGGGATTGAAATAGCTCCACCGAGAACACAACCAAGGTAGGCGTACACAAATGCGGGTTCATTTGGTAACAGAATGACAATTCGCTTGCCCACAAGGCCCCGTTTCTGAAGCGATACAGCCACTCGCTCACAAGTGGCTACAAGTTCCGCATAACTATTTACGGTTGACTCATTTCCAGTATTATCCAAATAACGAAAAGCTACATCATTCGGCTTTGCGACAGCATGCTGCTGTAGTGCTTCCACGATGTTCGCTGGCCTCCAGTCAGTGGGAGACTCATCTACGCGATGCATACGCATATCTTTCATCTGTCATCTCTTTTTAAAATCCGCGTTTGCATCCCACCTCGAATCCTGAGACTGCCAGCCCCAACCGGTGTTTTCGGGGAATCATCATCGACCAACTCAATTCGATGCGACTGATAGATTGTTGCTGCTACCGTCAGTATTTCTGCATAGGCAAAATGCTTACCGATGCAAATGTGTCTTGATGCAAAAAAAGGCAGATAGCTGTACATCGGCAACGTTTCTTTTTTCACAAGAAACCGCGTTGGATTAAATTCTTCCGGACGCTTCCAATAGTCCGAGCGACGATGCAGAAAGAACGGGCAGACAACAACCGTTTCTCCTTTCTGAACTTGGATTCCATGCAGAACAACATCACAAGCCGCGGTTCTCGGCACAAGCCAAATCGGTGGATAGAGTCGCAGAGTTTCATCGAGCACCGCGCTCAGGTATTCCAATTGATGTAAGTGTTCTGCACGGCAGGCTTGACCAGACAACACAGAGTCGACCTCGCGAACCACGTTTGCTTCGATTTCCGGACGACTAGCAATTTCACGCAATAACCAAGACAACGACACCGAAGTTGTTTCGTGACCGGCAATGAGCATCGTGATGATTTCATTACGCAAATAATTTTTCAGGGAATACCCGTCGTCCCGGTCAACTCCCTTCTCCTGCAAAATCTGGATGAGATTCTCAGTGTCGTGAACCTGTGATGCCGACGCGATGTTATCTGCTGTCTCGTTGATATAGTTCTGAGCCTCAGTAAGCTTTCGATTATCACTTGGAAGGATCGAAAAACGATGATTGAACAAACTGGCGTTCTGTACTTTTGCGATACGATCAAGCAGAACACGGAAATAGTTGCAGAATTTTTTATCGACAACCTGACTGAACAATGATTCGCTAACAATCGCCAACGTCAGGTGGTCCAATTCCTGTTCAAAATTCAAAGGCTCAATGACTTCTGCCCAGCGTTCCAGTTGTGCCGCACACTGTCGGTGAAAAACCGATACATATTCGCTGGCTTTCTTTGCAGCAAAAATAGGGAGGGCAGCCTTACGCTGCCCCGCCCAGAAACTACCCTCACTGGTTAAAATCGTCTCTCCGGTAACTGTTTTCAAAAGTTCTGTTCGCACGATGTCCTTATTCAAAATCGCAGATTTCACTAAATCCGGATGATTAATAAAGATGCAGCGACTAACGCGTGATTGAAAAGAGAAAGCATCTGGGAACTCACTTACGGCCGCACCGAGAAACGCTAGTGGATCGCAACCGTCAGTCGGTGGCGGGACCACAGGTGCAGTCCAGTACTGATTTGAGTTCATGTCAACTATGAGAATTGGAAAATGAATAACACGCCGGTAGCGGCAATGCAGAACAGCGAGAATGACTCACCCAAGTGCATTATTACATGATTCACAGTTCGACTGAAGTTCATCTTAAGACAACCATTGACTTCCCCTCATCACTGCAGTTAATCCTCGAAAGCTACTGCGATCAACTCGCTGGCAAACGCCGCCGATGATTTCAGCAAAGCATATCTGCCGTGACTTTACTTACCGGTCATCCACGACATCTTTCACTCACCACGCTGATAGCTCACCGAGTTGACACTTGGATCACAAATCCAAAAAGATGAATGACTTGTCTGCCAATCGCAGAAGCCAAGGATCCAACGACTCTTGGACTCATACACCAAGCAGGCTTAATACAAACAAGAGAGCAGCGACTGAAGACCAAACGAGGCTTGCGGGGGCATGATATTTTACCCGCTGATTTCCCTTCATTAATCGCTCTTGCACACCCATTCATAGCCTGCGTCCTCGTCCACCAAATTTCCCATCGCCGAATGGGAAGCACAGCGTGATGGCGTTGATGCAAACGGTAGAAGAATGCGTAGAAGCAGTTTTGAACGAATCGTGACACTTCTGAATAGCGATCAAAATCAACTGCCAAGCCCGAGTCACGCCTCATCAAGCCGGAGTCCGTCAACGGTATCCAATCCCAGCAAGTATTGACCTCTGTAAGTCCCACCAACGGACATTGAATCAGTTGACTTCGCCTGCAAACACGCATCAATCGATCGGTTTACTTCATTAGCAACAGCAATTCCATCCAGTAGAGAACCAAAAAAGGAATGAACCAAGACGTTAAAGAACTATTAGCATCCTGTTTTTTTCCGATGATTGCATAGAAAACATTCCCTAATCCGCAAACTCTAGTGTTTTTCACCAAACTACCAGCAGTTCTCTGCAACAAAGCCTTACTTCGACGTGCTGTAATTCATAAATCACGCCGATCACCCCTACTGCACCTAGGAGGTGCATAGGCGGACTTAGCGATCTTCGCTGGGTCACTCAAAGAGTAATTAAAAACTTGGGAGTCTCTCAACGATGAAGCTGAGCAAATTAGCTTTGATCGCTGCAATAGCCTGCGGCACCTACGCAGGGAATGTGTTTGCTGATCAAACAAACGATATACAACTAGTTGCTTGTGAGTCCGATTGTGACTGTGGCGAGCCTGTCTGCGGCTGTGAGCCTGGATGCGATGAGGATGCCTGTGACAGCGGGTGCGATTCTGTCGGCTGTGGGCTGGACATTGGTAATGGACGAGTTCGGAATCGCATCGGCGACATGCTGAGCATCGGCGATTGCTGCCTGGGCGAGCCTTGGCAATTATTTGGTGATTACAAGCGGATTTCTGTAGGTGGCTGGGCGCAATTGGGTTACCAATCGCGTCAGCAGAGCTTTGGTGGCCCTCCAAGCCCATCACAGCCTAATGCTACACAAGGATTTAACGACTACCCCGATCATCTTCAACTTCAGCAAGGCTGGATGTTTGCCGAGAAAGCGATTGATGCATCCTGCGGATTAGATATCGGTGGTCGTGTTGATTTCCTTTACGGAACTGACGGACAGGACCTTCAAGCCATCGGCAATTGGGATGAAGAGTTCGATAACGATTGGGACAACGGTTCCTTTTACGGCAGTGCACTTCCCCAACTTTATATGGAAGTGGGTTACGGTGACGTCTCTGTGAAGATTGGCCGCATGTTGCTCAACGCCGGTTACGAGTCTGCAATGTCTCCTAACAATTTCTTCTACAGCCACTCGTACGCCTTCAATAACATTCAGCCTTACACCGGCACGGGTGCGATTGCAACTTACAGTGGGCTGGAGAACATCTCCATTTCAGCTGGATTCATCGAAGGCTTGAATACCGGATTTGATTCCAACGGTGATACTTTGGTCGCCAGTGTCGGACTCAATCTTACTGATCGTCTTGACGTGCAGTATAACGTGGTCGGCGGTCGTCTACTGAACAACCTCGGTGGACCAACTGTTGCAAAAGGTGCGATCCACTCGATCGTAGCCGCATACGACGTCAGCTGCGATCTCCAGTACGCGATGGAAGCAACCATTGCGGATTATGACGACGCATTTGAAAATTTCGGTCCAGCAGCTGGAATTAGCAACTACTTCATCAAGACATTGAACGACTGCAATTCAGTCGGACTTCGCTATGAATGGTTGGGACAAGAGTATGATGATGGTGAGAAAGTCGATTTTCACGAGTTGACACTCGGTTGGAATCATCGACGATCTGCTAACTTGATTATCCGCCCCGAAGTTCGTTGGGACTGGATCAACGACGACGGCAATGAAGATGATCACGCATCCTTCGCAATGGATGCCATCATGACCTTCTAAGGCGGATTTGATCCGAGGGGAGGTGCCGGACGGTCATCCCCAGCGTTCGCGATCGCCAAACCGCGGATTTATGATCCTACAAGCTGTTCATTCCCATGGGGAATGAGCAGCTTTTTTTATTGCTGCCTCAGAGCGGAATACAAGACCTCTGTTTTCGAAACTAAGTCGTAGTTCAATTCCCTCTGCCGGCCGTGCCAGCGAGCCAAAAGTCGACCCAATCTATGAGACCTTGGGTTTTCTCAATGCAGCTTTCATGCTTTGCTTAATCAGGCTGCTAAATGTTGACCCATTCTAAAAAACGCTGAGAACCTTTTCCCAGCTTCTGAGTCTATATTTCCATAGCTGCTGTGGCGGTAACTACCAGCATGATGGGCAGGTTACGTCTCTCTCAAACCTGCCCAATCCGAGCAAGGTGAAACTCATGGCTGACAGATATACGGCTTTTGGCAATCACACAGATTCAATCTCGGCCGCCGCTGGTCAGGCAATGAGTTCAGCATGCAAGCACGCGTCCATTCATTGCATCAGCAGCCACCTACAGGACCACGAAAACATGCGCAAACTCGTAGCCAACTTTACCCGTCGGAGTTTCCTTCGTTCGGCAACTCTACTTGGAACAGTTTCAATGCTTTTTCGGGGCAAAGCGGTCCTCGGCGTGAGGCCGACAACAGAGAAACCACCATTGAGAAAAAACTCTTTCAGAAATCCGGCGACGCTCTCAAACGGGTCAGAAAGCTCTCGAATCACATGGACATCAGCGACGTGCGATGACGGTAAAATGCCCTGCATCAATGCAGATGGACATCCAACCTTTGAGAACCCTTATGTGTGGACCATTGAGCAGATGGATGACATTTACTGCACATTCCTCCATCCTCGATCCATGGCGTACAACATCAAGTGGATGGGACTGGCTTCCATCATGAGGGAAGGACCTTACGAGAAAGTACGAACCCGACTGGAAAACCAAACTCACATCTGACCAGAAAACCCAAGCCTGCACAGGATGCGTCGTGAGAACGGTTTTCACCGCTTGTACGCCAGCCAGAGCTACGGAGAACGTGACACAAAATCTGTTCAGAACTTGTTCGATTCCCTCGCTCACAAATCCCAGACCAGACAGGTCAGAACGCTCAAAGAAGTAACATGACAGACAAACAAAATGAATAGCCACGCATTGATCTATGGGCTGGTAGACTACGGCGAGGGTGCAAGGGTAGTGATACTGAATCGCAGTGAGGCCGAAGATATCTTCTCCGCATTGAAGGCAATCAGAAACTCCGCTACTTGGCACGACTTTCGCCAAGCTTGCCCCCAAAAGTACGTCGATCGTATTCACGAGAACCTAATAAGCGAGGGTGACCATCTTCCTGACGACTCGCGACTCTTCTGCAGCGACCAGATTCCATACCTTGACTATGATTGGCCTCAGTTTGCCAGTGGACTATTCGGCGAGGGATTACCTAGAACAATCGTGTCCGAATACGGAGAGCCCTACGACACAGTGCTTGATGGGCTATTCATCCACTTCAACCCGGAAGACCTCATAACGATCCGCAAGGAACTCACTCGTTTGGGTTATTCACTTGAGCGAGACGACGAAAAAGCTGCGCATGCAGTCGGTTATGGCAAACTCAATTTCTAGCAGCAGATGGAACACCAGAAGCCTTTCCAATTTCCACAGGTGAGGCCCGCGGAGCTATTTTTTTCGATGCTTCAACATGAAATCGAGAGCAATGACGTCTGCTGCATCTCGCAGGTCAAGCCGCAAGTGATGCCCCTGTTCTTTCGCTTCACAAATGGCTAGCTGGATGCCATCGCTATTGGTGCAGGTCAGCACTTTGATTTCTTTGCCATAAGCTTTAACTACCGGCGGGGACTTACACTGGTTAAATGCTCTCCAGACAGCGATGCGTTGCTCTGCTGAATACATCGTGACCTTGGGATTTGTTGTCCCAAGGTAGCTTTTATCTCGATCTCCAATCACTTGCATCAAGTGGACGGGCGCCGTGTTTTTATCTGGATCATGCGCCCCTTTGGCCATCCCACAACTCATGGGACAAACAGCGGAAAACAATGCACTCTCCTTGATAAGCCGATAGCAGAAAAGCCCACCACTGGAATGGCCCGTCGCATAAATCGCTTGTGCATCGGCAAGTCCGTTGGAGATCAACGCTTTGGTAACTTCACGCACCAACCCAACATCATCGTGATTTACGACATGAAAATCTTCTTTGAAGTTCCATTTCTTCAACGACTGAACCGCGTCGACGCCAACCAGGATCAAACTACGACCGTCAACGTGACGTCGCCAGCGTGCGATTTGCTTATCCGCATTGCCGCCAGCACCATGAAAACAGAACAGAATGGGATAGCTGTTCGCCCTATCCAACGTTTTGGGTGCAACGACAACTAGCCGCCTAAGTTCGCCACCATATTTGATCTGAATCTCATTCAGTCCCGGGTGAAGCGTCCCCGGTGCCAAAGCACTCCAATTCGCATCCTGAGCAGTTATCGAACCCGAGAACACCGAGTTGACCATCACACACAACCCGACCAACATCATGAATCGCATCTTTGCTCTCATTCCTGAACGTTCGTACAACCACTGACATCAGCTCGATTCCTATCCAACAGATCCAAATCTGTGTTCGCCGCAGCGACAACAAGAAATCCGAAGTTACCATCATACCAGCCTTACTTAATGATCGCCTGCATATCGATTAGCGAAAAGCATCTTGAACATATTGAATCAAATCAGCGACATCCTGCAATTCAAGATTCTGTTCGAGCCCGTCAGGCATTAGAGACTTCCGTGAGGCCTTAAGCATTTCAATATTGTCACGTAA
>DOPG01000463.1:82415-89055 GCA_003513555.1 Rhodopirellula sp.
AGTGAAAGTCCTGCCATCTGCAGTCAAGATGGAGTACTTAAAATAACGTGCGTCGACGGCTCCAGTTGGGTCAATGATCGAGGCCAGCAGTGCTTCTTTTGACTTATTGGTAATCGATCCCAACTTGGGACCTACATCGTACCCCTCATCCTTGACTTTATGGCAATTGATGCACAATTTCTTGAACAGCGTCTGCCCACGGGTTGCTTCGCCCTTCAGCTTAATCGCTGATGCATATCGAGCTAACACCTCCGCACGATCAGCAGATACTCTGTTCGACAAAAGCTCCTTCCAAGAGTCTGAATTTTTCTTGTCATTGAGTAACTGTTGCTGAACGGGAGCTGGCAGTTCACCTGCGCCGAGGCTTCCACTTTGCACGTGCTTCAGCAGACTTGCTGACCAGGCAGCACGACTTACAATGGCATCGAGTATCTGTTTTCGCTGCTCCGGACTGTGCGACTGCCACCCATCAAGCAGAACCTCCGCCACTTCAGGATCATTTATTTTCGCAAGACGTGCAATCACTTGTTGCTGAACAAGGACAGGCGAGTGAGGGCCTAGCAATTCAGCCATCACATCAAAATCTGACTCTCGATTATCTTGCTCACGCCCCAACAAGTGCACCGCAAGCGCGCGAAGCTCAACTTCGACGGACTCATCAATGGCAGATTCACGTCCCGCTTGCAAGCTGTCTGCAATTCTACGGCGAGTCATCTCAGGCATGCGGTTGAACGGCCACTTGCGCACCTCCAGTCCATCAAGTGCCATGGCCAAAGCAGCGAAGTTTCCAGCAGCATTTTTTCCGTCTGTCGGCGCACAGACGAGCTCAAGAACTCGGTCAATCGTATCTGCGTCACCCATGGCAACTGCCTGACCAATCAACTCACGCACCAAATCAGGTTGTGCTTTGGCATTGATCAGGCTAAATAAAACTTCTGACACATTTCCCGGATTCAACGAACTCATCGCAGCCGCAACCATGTAGCGATCGCCAGCGTTCGCTGCCATCAGTTGTCCGAGTGCTGACGCAGCAGTAAGGTGTTGATAATTCCCTAAACAGGAAATCAGTTCCAATTTCACCTTGGGGTCTGGGTCGTCGGTCAGTCGTGTCAGGCTATCGATATCAACTTTGATGGTTGACGCAATACGAACGGCGTTGCGTCGAACCCCAGAGTGCTGATCAGACAACACGGCTTCAAGGCGATCAACCGACAATCGCCCAAGCCCCTCCAGCGTCCAGAGAGCATGCAGGCGTGCAAGCGGCTGTTGGCTTGTTTGCAGCAAATCCTCAAGGACGGGAACAGCGGATTGGTGATCTCCTCGCACCAACATTCGTTGCGCCATGTCTCGTTGCCAGCCATTCGGGCTTTCGAGTGTAGCAACGAGTTCAGGCACAGATCGCCTGGCCAGAGACTTACCCGATCCAAACGTCTGATCATGATCGCGTGTCTGATTCTGCCGCACAATACGATAGATTCTTCCACGGTCCTGCCCCGCTCTAAACCACGGACGTAATTCGTCCTGACCATTTTCGGGCAACCACTGAGGATGCTCGATCATGTACCGGTACATATCCACAACCCACAGGGCTCCCTCAGGTCCAGTGCGGACCATGACAGGCCGACACCAACGATCCTCACTGGCAAAGAAATCAGTTTCCGCTTCCTTTGGATCCCGCCTGAAAGCAAAACTAACTCCCTCATCCCGAATCAAATTGTGCTGCACAAGATTGTGGAACGGTTCACAGGTAAAAGCATGTTGCTCTGTCCCACGTGCGAACAGTTGCGTATCACGGTAAATCATCGGCGAGCATGCAGACGTAAAACGTCCTGACTGGCTGAAGCTGTGAAAACGTTTTTGTAATTTACTGGCTGGATAAACCGGCGGATTGGCTGGTGTGACCACCTGATGTTTGGGATCAGGTGGAGCGTAATGGGAATTTCGCCGGATGTTGTGCTCGGCTAAAACATAATGCCACAAGGGATTGCTATTCTGCACACCAAACCAATTGCCCCAGTCATCGCGGGATCTTCCGTATTGCGAAGGACCACTCTGTGCATCCATCAGTCCCTGATCAGGACGCAACCTGAAATCGCGACTACCGACACGATATTCGACACCTGTTTGTAAGGACTGGATTTTACTGTCTTTTCCATAGCCGCCATGATGGCTTCCACTGGCACAATAAACCCAGTTGTCGAGTCCCCAGCGGAGACCATTAACTCGCAACTGTTGATTCCCTTCAAGGAAACCGGAGTACAGCGGGCGCTGAACATCCGCTTTTCCATCACCTGAAGTGTCTTCCAAATAAACGATTTTGGGAGCAGCAGTCACAAGGATGCCATTGCCCCACGCCAGCACACCAGTTGGGAAGCTCAATCCCTCAGCAAACAAAGTGGACTTGTCATACTTTCCGTCTGAATTCGTATCCTCAAGACAACGCACACGTCCACCGGGCTGCCCATTTCCATCCATACCCAGCGGATAATCAGCCATCTCCACCACCCACAGTTTCCCATCCGCCCCCCAATCAATGGCGACGGGGTCCTGAACCAAAGGTTCTGCTGCGACAAGCTCGACCTCATATCCATTGGGAACATGAATTGACTGTATGGCTGCCTCGACATCTGTCGGATGTGGCGTGGCCTCCATCACGGACACTGCATTGGCCGGTTGCTGGACTTGCTTGACATCAGCAGCCACAAAGTGCGTCTTGATTTCATCCTTGGTCAGCGGTCGGTCATACACGGCGACCTCCTCAATCATGCCTTGCAGATTGGCGAAGTGATCAGCCCGCCCGCCGACAAAGATCTGGCCGCAATTAGCCGGATAATCGATAGGTAAATTGCCAGTTATTTCAGGTTCGGGATCCCCATTGAGGTAAACCGTTATTTGCTGTTTTTCCCGGACCATGACCACATAAGACCAGCTACCTACAGGGATCTTGGTCCGTCCAGCAAGCAACTGATTTTTGCGATTCCCGTTAAAGACAATCAATTGTCCCATATGGGAATGGGTGCCACCAAGCCCAAGGTTGTCACCAAACGCGCCGTCGACACCATCCATTGCTCTTGAAAACACATAAGCCGTGACCGGTCGCTTCTGAACAGGCAATTCATTTCGGAACCAAAGTTCGACACTGTAATTGTCTTTGAGGGACGAAACATTCCCTCTGACACGACCGCCCGAAAAATTCGCTGCAATTACCTGCTTGTCCAATGGGCTCGCGCCAGCCTCATACTCGGCCCTGCTTTCACCGACGGCATCGACGGCGTTTGGCGAGGAATCATCATGCAGTCGCCAATACGCGATGGGCTTCGAGGCTACGACTGCTGCGTTGTACTTTTGGCGGGACTTCACATCTGCAGGCTTCGCACCCATGATGACTTCCGGCTTGGGCGGTGGAGGCGCAACCATGTTTGAGGCAGTGTACAACGCAACAACATCATTTCCAGTCAGCGCGCGATCAAAGACTGCAACTTCATCGACTTGGCCGTCCAAGGTCGATCCGCATCCATCGTTACCAATCAACAAACGGGTCAAAGGCGCAATAGCAGATACGGGTGCCTCGATTTCTGGTTCGGCCCGTCCATCCAAATAGATGCGAATTGATTTTCCATCTTTTGTCAGCGTGACACATTGCCAATGCCGTTCTGAAACAACTGTCTTACCGATCCATACTTTGCCACCATGCCGCAGAACCAACCTGCCGGCTTGCACACCCTCAGCGGTACCGGAGACTTCCAACGTCTCTGCTCTGGTCAAAAGCAGGCCGCAGGTGGTCTCACAAGTATCAACTGGCAACATATTCTGGAACCACATACTGACGCTGTATTGGTCCGGCTGCTGCTTGAGGGCTGCGTCGACATGCCCACCGGCAAGATAAACCGAACGATTGCCATAGACATCAGTCTTGAACCCATCACCATTCGGGCCTGGCAAAAACAACGCGACCCCCCCCTGATAAGTGGCGTGATTCATATTGGTGGAATCAGCTACTCGCTCTACCGTCATGTCATTGAAGGCCCAATGCGCTAGAGGTTTCCTGCTTTGCAATTCCCGCTGATATGTGGATTCGGACGTCTTCAACGGTTCTCTTTTTTCTTCTGCAACCTGCTCAAGCAGACTCAACAAGGTTTCGACAATCAAAGGCTCAGCTTCCTTCACCAAACCTGCTGTGCGTGCAGGCCAAGTGGTATACCCGCCCAATAGATGCTGTTCTGGTGGAGGGATATAACCGTTTGCCCCATTGGCGAGCTCGAGGTTGAAAGTGGCATTCAGAGGACTTTGGCGTTTAAGTTTAAGCCCGGTGATCCCATACACCTCATTGGGAATCGCAGTAATTCCCAGCTCACCAATTCGTACGGCCTGCAAAACCACCTCCGCAACGGGATTTGCATGAATCCACTCAACTTGCTGAGCATAGACTTCCTGCCGATTTCGAGGCAGCAAATCGCCCCGCCCTGCATTCAACGGACGGGCCCACTGACGACGGTCTTTGTTTGGGAGCCGCAGACCAATGGGTACACGTTTTTCTGCCATTGCCAACTGATGATCTGATTGATATTCGATCGCATCCAGCGCTTCCATCACTCTATCAGCAACACGATCAGAATATTGCTGTCGACTGATTGACTGACGTGGTTGACTGTAGTCCATCCAGTGCAAGTCACCGCTGGTACCCTGCGACATGATGCCGACAAAGCCAGGTAACTTTTTGTCAAATTTCTTCTCGGTACGCTGCCGTAGAGAACGTGACACCTCTCCGAAGTAATCAGCAGAAAAACCTCTGCCACCAAAGTAGTGCATTGATAGATTTGCCATCACACACAGGGGCGATTCATCCACGCTCGAAACAATACTCAACACCGACAGCCATGGATCAATCGGGCCAGCTGGACTGGTATAGTTTGGATTCTGATAACCAGGGTGCATCATCGCGCGGACCGTTTGTTGACCAAACGGATCGACACCCATTTTATCGCTGCGGGTAATCCAGCGGCGACAGTTCGTCAGCTCGCTGCCATCCACAACCGTCCAGCCAATTTTTGCTGGCTGCTGATTCTGATAAGCCTCGATCACCGACTTGGCAATTTGAGCCGGAATATACTGCACGTACGGGTCATCAGCGGGACACCCAAGACAAAGCATTACCGATGGTGCCATGTGCGTATGAGTTGCACTGATCAAAATACGGTCGTTCGGTATCCCTGTTTTTTGTGACACCAAGTGTTTGATTTTGTCGCACAGCCAAGTCGGCAACATACAGGAATCAACAATCACAATTGCAATCGTTTCCGAGCCGTCACCAATCACGAGAGCTCGTGCATGCAACGGATCTACCACACGATTCGATTTCGCTTGCAAAAAGCCGCCGTTTTGAAATGCGGGCAGGGTTTGCGGCGAGATATCGACAGCAGCAGCTCCTGCACGCAGCACCACACCATCAGCCCCCTGCGACCTTCCGCCAGTCAAAACCATGATGAAACAGCAGGCAACGTTCAAAAAACATCTCATTCGAATTCCCACACACATCATTTAGTTTTCGCTCGCTAAATCGTCCGTGTCCCACCCGATCAGGCTGACTGTTCTTTCATCAGTACTTGCCCACATCTGAAAGCATACTGAACCTACCGAGAACACGTTTCGCTGAAACGTCACTCTTCAGAAATTGGAGCGGTGATATCGCGTTTTGAAGGCTCGGCCAGCCCAGCCTGCATGAGCAAGAATTTCCTTGCTAGCTTTTACAGTCCGCGTGTAATTGGCTGCTCAAGTCGTGAGCCCCACCGTCAGGAAACTCGTCTGATGAAACACCAAGTTTTTGTCTTGACACGAAAACCAGAGCGTGTACTTTTGTTCACTCTTCGTAAAATACGAACGAAGGGTGGCTAGTCAATGTTTGGCTGGCATCGCTTTCATCACACTCTTGGGGCAAAAGAGTTATGAGTAATGCATGGGGTCGCAACGTTTTGGTTCTCACTTTCACTGCTATCTGCGTCATTGCAATGGCACAGGAAAAGACACAGGAGAGGCCGCTGGGTGGAAAAGGCAATTCGGAGGGTAAGGTTACCTCGGATAGTCGCGAAACGGTCAAGGGCAGACTGCCTCGTTACTTTGCATCACTGGTCAACAGTGAACAAAGGATCGAAATTTACCTAATTCAGGCGAAATTCCGCGATCAGATTTCTGAACTCAAACAGCAATTAGAGGAGCTTGAATCAAAGCAAATGCGGAACATTGAAGCGGTGCTTACCCCAGCACAGCGAGAAAAGCTATTCGATTTCCGCAACAGTTCTCGTAAAAAACAAAGCCGCGAAGCCAACGCGGGAGAGCGTCGTAATCCAACGGAAGCGAGTCATGATTCACCGAATCAAACTTCAAGCATTTCCAATAAATAATGCTTGCTGCGAATGTTGAATGAGACGACAGATCAGAGCAAGCGGTGCGCGGTCTCAACCGCGACACCGCTTGTTCTGCGTCAGCAGACCCCCGCCTGGTTGCGATTCGTTGCACCTCATTTTATCCGCTCCACAACGCAACTCTCCAGTAACGAAATTGGGGCACACACAATCTGATTTTCATCAACCAAAGAAAGTAATTCCATGATCTAATGAACCAAGACACGAGATCCCAAAATACG
>DOPG01000463.1:89282-114689 GCA_003513555.1 Rhodopirellula sp.
CACGAGATCCCAAAATACGAGATCCATGGAACGCTGCGTTCTATCCCAAACTCTGGATTCTGAAAATCCAAACTCAACACTTATGCTATGAATCACCAATACAAAATCGCCCTTCTGTTTTTTACTGTCGCCAGCCTGCTGATTCAGACGCCTGCAAGTTCAGCCGACGATGCTGATTCCGCCCCCCTTCAACCTACCTCGCCTCCCAAAATCCAAGTGGCAAGCACAGACCTCCCCGAACTTCCACTTGAACTCACAAGTTTTGGTGGTGCTGTCGCGAACGAGACGTTATTCATCTACGGCGGACACTGTGGAACAGCCCATTCGTACTCCACAGAAGAGCAATCCGATGAGTTTTGGTCGCTGGATCTGAAAACGCCTCAACAATGGAAACAGTTACCTTCAGGCCCCCGTCTGCAAGGCTTGGTCATGCTGCCATACAAGAACTCGGTGGTACGCCTGGGTGGCTTTACGGCTCTTAATGCTGAAGGTGAAGAACACGACCTGCACTCCCAGAACGAAGTCAGCCGGTTCGACATAGCCAAGAACAGCTGGGTCAATCTTACCCCACTGCCGGAACCTCGTTCGTCCTTGAGCGCTGCGATTGCTGGTGATGAGATTTTTGTTGTTGGGGGCTGGGCACTCAAAGGTGAAGAGACTGAATGGCACCGTACGGCATGGAAATTAAATCTTGCAGACCCAGACGCAGCCTGGCAGCCGCTTTCCAAACCACCGTTCAAAAGACGTGCTTTGTTTGCGACAACCCACAATGGAAAAATTCATGTGATCGGCGGCATGAATTCTGATGGTGGCCCAACCACTCGAACCGATGTTTACGATCCCAAATCAGATAGCTGGTCACAGGGCCCCAAACTGCAAGGTAAACCGCTCACTGGATTCGGCTCAGCCGCTCATTCTCTCGGTGGACACCTTTACGTCAGCACAATCGATGGAAATGTGCAACGACTCAATGAGGGCAAAAAGAAATGGGAGGTGGTTTCTGAGTACGACCCCGCACGATTCTTTCATGTGATGGTGCCATGGACTGAGACAAAAATGCTGCTGGTTGGTGGTGCGAACATGTCTGTCGGCAAGTTCACAGAACTGGAATCAGTAGAGATTGTCAGCGAGTAAGTCTGCCTCACTGATTGAAATTGCGCAAAGCTCACCAGTGCCCACCGACCATGGAGCTTTCAGTCACTATCCCGACTCATGTCCAGCATGTGCGTGATTCTCCGGAGTCTGCTCACCAGACTCCGGCATGCGGCTACATGCTCGCTCTTCAATGTACAAACCAGAACCTCCGAATACAGAAGTTTATCACTAGACAACTCAATGGCTTCAGCCCACTGCAATCGCTGACCAGGCTGATGATCCGTTTCAAGCTGAAGCTCAGCGACTCTGCCCAACCAACTACCTGTCCGGCTATCCTGGGCCCCCCTACTACGCTCCCACCTACCACGCTCCCACCTACCGTGACCGCAAGAACCACCATCGCTTGCCTCAATCTCCGCCGCCGACTCCACTAATAATATCCCAGCCCTGTATTCCTCTGCAGTTTCGTAAACTGCCAGTAACATGTTCCCCACCTCTGGGACCTCTGGTTCCACCTCCAGTCGTCGGTGTGGGGACGGTTTGTGTTTTTGCCCGGTGCCCGAGCCGTTGCTACCTTGGGCTAGCGGTGGAGACTTAAAAAACGCAGGCTCAGAGCGTGACCCGGTACTCGCGTCACTTCCGTGTTCCCGCGATTGGCCATACATACATTAGTCCTTTTTCGAGGCTTGGAATCATGATGTCTTCTTGCTGAAACGACACCTCCCACTTACTCAGTCGCGTATGCCCCCAATCAACTCCGCAGACAAATCGCAAGCATTACGGATTCACGCAACTCAAGACTGCGGACAGCACCAACACAGGAAGGTCCTTGGTGTGTGATCAGTTACAGGTTGCCAAAATAGCAGCGAGTGTCGTCGCTGCCGTTTCGATTCGGTAGATACGCTTGCCTAAATCAACGGTCTGAAAAGAATGCGAAACAGCCAATTTCACCTCATCATCGGTCCATCCCCCTTCGGGGCCGATAGCCACATGGAAAGCCCCAGACGGGGCGATGTCTCGAGTCAGGCGATCCATGGCTGGATGCGCGATCCATTTCGTCCCTGATTCACATGCTGAAAGAAAAGCGTCAGCCTGCATCGGTGCTCTCAGGTCCATTAATTGGTTCCGCCCCGACTGTTTACATGCCTCAATCACACCGCGCCGTAGTTTTGCAAGCAATGAATCGGTGGGTGGACGTTGTGTACGCTGAGCAATCAAGGGCGTGAGCGAGCGGACTCCCATTTCCGTCAAACGCTCAACCAGCTCTCTGGAGCGGTCAGGTTTTGGGAGCGCAATCGCGAGGTGAATCTCACGTTGGGGTTCACGATCGATCGCTTGGGCAGCGTCAGCCTGACAATGGCACTCTTTACGTCCCACCTGGACAAAGTGTGCAATCGCCTCGTTTCCATGACCGTCAAACAGCACCAGGTCTTCGCCAACCTGAACTCTCATCACACGACTGGCATGCAGGGCTTCCGCCTCAGGCAAACTGACCAAGCCGCCCAAAATGGGCAAATCAGGGACAAAGTATCGTCGTGTCATGGTTTACATCACCGCAATCTGGCTATTTTGGTCATCAGGTGGCCTCAGGCATTCTCAAGAAGATACTACACCTTAGCCGATCTTAAAAAGGACTCAGAGACTCGATCCGCAGGTCTCCACCCGCCCCATCACCGTAACATTTCTGCAGGAACTTAATTGTCGCTGTCCGCACATCAGCCATTTACCGGCTACCTGCACCACTGGTCACTCCAACGCCCGCCGTTTCTCAGCAGCCCTGATTTCTTTTTTTCAGGTCAGCCTCAACGAGAAGCGTTAGCATCGCTGCAGTATTTTACAGCAAGCAACTGGAAGCTCGCTTTCCTGACTGCAGCAAGCCGCGCTGGGGTCAGCCACCTGTTAGACCACATGGTATCGATGCGCGGATTTGGTTCCGCGCCGGTCGACGTCATTTTGACGCGCAGCACAGGGCAGGGTTCAACGTCCCCGCTGCAGCAACTCGGTTCAGTACTGGGATATGGGCAACGCTACGAGATAACGCAGCAGATGATTGACGTAGCAATTCAACAGAGTGACAAGCAGGGCATTCACACTCTGTGGTGCCTCGAAAACTGCTCCGCTTCCACCATTAGTATCGCGACTGATTTTGCGCAGCGGCATAGGAATTTTTCGGTCGTCGCAACAACTCTGCCAGAACATCGGCCCCTGCTGCAATTGCACGCGGGCATGTGCGGCATGCAGATCGAGCTTGAGTCACTGTCTCTGCAGGACACTTTTTCCTATGTGACTGCAGGATTGCAGCAGGCCGGCACCACTCGTGCGATTTTCAGCGAAGCAGCCGTCACACGGCTGCATGATTTAAGCAGAGGCCTGATCGGAGAAATTGCTGTTCTGGCTGAGTCTGCACTAACTACAGCTGCATGCAGCGGCCTATCCAAAGTCACACCATGGATCATTGAACAGGTCTCTACGAACCAGACACTGCACCGTCTACAGCAGGACAATGAATCGGAGCCATTGCAGAGCTACCGGGCTGCTTAAACAAGGTTCTCTGGCATTTATCGACATGCAACGGTAATGAGGATCGACGATGATCTCAGCTTTGACATCACCTTCAGTTATTTCCAGTATCACATGAACACATCAAACAGAATTTTTTCCACATACCGGGCAGTCCGCACGTTGCCTAACCTTCATTGTGTGAAATGTCATGCGTCTGAGGTCCATTCTTAATAACCTGCCAGACAGCGGATCCCCCAAGCCGGCAAGTACCTTGACAGCTTCCACCGCCCCCATGCACGCGACCGTGCCCGAGACCGCTCCAAGCACCGGAAACTGCCTTTTCCAGGTAGGCGGGTCTTTGGGAAAGATGCATTGCAGACAGGGCGATTTTTCTGGAATCACCGTCGTGATGTGCGCTTCCATTTCGTACATGGCACATTCGACCAGTGGTTTTTTCTGCAGCACAGCTTGGCGATTCATGGCAAAGCGTTCAGGAAACAGTGGTGCACAATCAACAATCAGATCGCATTGCTCGACAAGTCTTGCAGCATTTTCATCATTCACGTTTTCAGCGACAGAGATGATTTCGAGTCTCGGATTGAGGTCTAACAAGCGTCGGCGGATCGACTCAATTCGTGGCTTACCAATCCAATCGTGCGTCATCAATAATTGTCGATTCAAATCACTGGGTTTGACATCACCGGCATGAGCCAAGACTAATTTCCCCACACCAGCAGCCGCCAACTCATACGCAACCACACTTCCGACCCCGCCCACTCGCGAAATCATCACCGAAGCGTCTTTTAAACGCTGTTGCCCCTGCTGGCCCAAATCGGGAATCCACATTTGCCATTCATAAACAGCCTTTTCTTCATCTGTCAGTGAATTCGCTGGATTGCTTCGTTCAGTCATCTTTGATTTTCCATTCAAGCTGTCATCAGATCGTGCAAACCGAGTCGCGACACTGAGCCACGTTGTGAGATCATCACATTGTGTGACATCATCTCGGTGCAGTCCATCGCGGGCAACGCGAGATTGCAAGCGTAGTCAGCAGGCTCGAAATCAAATGCCTGCTACTGCCATTTCCTGAGCATGCATTTCCTGAGCATGGTATCAGGCAAGAATATCATCAGCGACCTGCCCTGCGACATCGGTCAGCCGAAAGTCTCGTCCGGCGTATCGATAGGTCAAGCGTTGATGATCCAAACCCATCAGATGCAAAATAGTGGCGTGCAGATCGTGCACGTGCATCTTATTTTCGGCTGCATAATATCCATAATCATCGGTTGCTCCGTAGGCATAGCCACCTTTGACACCCCCTCCCGCCATCCACATGGTGAAGCCATGAGGGTTGTGATCCCGACCATTATTTCCTTGAGCGGTGGGCGTCCGCCCAAACTCCCCCCCCCAAATCACAAGCGTGTCTTCCAGCAAACCACGACTCTTGAGATCCTGCAGGAATCCCGCGATTGGTTTATCTACCTCAGCAGCATTCTTAGTATGCCCCGCGTACAGATTACCATGCTGATCCCACTGCACCTCACTGTCACTGTGTGTGACTTGCACAAAGCGAACCCCACTTTCAAGGAATCGTCTGGCCATCAAACACTGCCGGCCAAAATCCTCGGTCACAGGATCTTCAATGCCATACATCCGCTGAGTCACTGCTGTTTCTCTTGTCAAATCCTGCAACTCCGGCATGGAGGCCTGCATTCGATAAGCGAGTTCAAAGGAATCAAGCCTTCCCTCCAATGCCGCGTTGGATCCAACACTCTCCAAGTGGTCCTGATTCATGGAACGGATCAGATCCAATTGTTGACGTTGATTTCGCAGATCAATTCTTTGGTTGCGAATGTGCTTGACGCCAACACTGCTAGCGTTGAGCGATGCATTTCCAATTGGGGTCCCCTGACAATGTGCCGGCAAGAAAGCGGCTCCCCAGTTGTTCACACCCCCATGAGCGAGAGTTGGGCAGATGGTAACGAAGGCAGGTAAGTTCTCGTTTTCAGTCCCCAGTCCATACGTCAACCAAGATCCAAGACTTGGACGCACAAACTGATCGCTGCCCGTATGTAGTTTCAGCAAAGCACCACCGTGAGCTGGGTTGGTACCGTGAAGGGAACGCAAAACACATAGGTCATCCATGTGTTTCGCAACATTGGGAAACAACTCACTCACGGGCAGTCCACTTTCGCCATGCTGTTTAAAACGCCATGGCGACCGCAACAGGTTTCCCTGTTTAGCAAAAGTGACTCGTGGCAAATCAAACGGCAATGGCTTGCCGTGGTCTCGATCCAGTAAAGGCTTAGGATCAAAGGTGTCCACGTGTGACGGACCACCCTTCATGAACAAAAAAACCACGCGTTTCGCGCGTGCCGAAAAGTGCGTTGGCTTGGGTGACAAGGGCCCGTCAGGGCTAACCGCCGCCGCTTGATTGATTACCGGGTCTGCAGCTGCACGATTCTGCTGCAACAGATGCAAGAACGCGAGGTGTCCAAAACCTACTGCACTATCCCGAAGCACGCTGCGTCTGGACCGCAATGGCGAAGTCAACATGTTGTCACCTTTGATACATGAATTCATTGCTGGCGAACAGACTCTGACAAAACAGCGACCATCCCTTGCTAATCCCTTGCCCATCAACGGCACCTGCATTCAGCCTCGCACCTGATCTGATCTGTGCGACAAAATCGATGGCACGACGGGACTCACGCTCATTGGGGTGACGCCCCAGCACTCGCTGATACGCAATATCAACTCGAGATGCATCACTTGCCGATAACTGCAGCAGGCTTTGGGCAAGAGCATCCGCAGAATCGAGGACAAGATCAGAGTTCATCAATAACAAAGCTTGGGGGGCAACAACGGTTTCACTACGATCGCCAGTGGGCATGGTGGGATCTGGAAAGTCGAACTGCTCAAACATCGTGTACAAGTTATTGCGAATTACAGGCAAATAGACAGCCCGTCGCAGGCTATCGTATCGAGTGTGATCAACCGACGTGTGGTTGAAGACAAACTGACGATTCCGCAAAGGAACTGTCTTGCCAGCCATCGTTCTTTCAAGACGCCCCGAGATAGCAAGGATCGAATCCCGAATCTGCTCAGGTTCCAGACGCTGCATACGGAACTTCCACAACAGCCGATTGTCGGGATCAATTTTTCTGGCGCCTGATTCTTGTGGATGAAGAGCAGACATCCGGTAGGTATTGGAATCAAGAATCAGGCGATTAAGGTCTTTGGTTGACCAACCCGATTCCATGAACCAATGTGCCAGCCAGTCAAGCAACTCAGGATGCGATGGACGATCGCCTAGCACCCCAAAATTCTCAGTGGTCCTGGCCAACCCTTCGCCGAAATGCCATCGCCAAACCCGATTAACATAAACACGAGCAGTCAGTGGGTGCTGTGTACTTGCCATCCATCTTGCAAATTCCAGTCGTCCACTCTGATGGCGTGGAAATACGGGGCGGACAGTCGAATTCCGCATGACTTCCGGAAAGTCCCTGCCCACTTCCTCACCCAGGTTCAGGTGACTCCCTCGGACATGAATCGGTAATCTTGCGAGGACGGCGTCATCCGCAACACCCATGGCCGCGGGAACGTCGCGAGCTTTGGACTCATAAATTCTGGCAGCTTCCATTCGCCGGTTGTACTCAGCCAGCGTTTCATCATCAAAAGCGAATTCAGGCTTTGGAGGAATCGTCAGAAAGCCGGAACGATCTTCCAACGCGGCTGCAACCAGCATTGAATCTGGCAGCACGACTGACTTGAGCATGGGACCGACGTCCGGTGATTGCCTGCCAGTCTTATCACCTACGGCAGCGGCAAAGAGTGGACCATAGATCTTCTGTATGGCATCTGCCCTGAGTGATGTATCCGAATAGCTCTGTTGGACCTGATGCCACGGCTTGAATACTGCATGCTGTTGATTGAACTCGAGATGTCGCCGACAGTGGTGCAGAATTCGCGGATGCAGGCCGTAGCGATCGGCAACTTCAGTAATCCGGACCAGAGAATCGGCCAATCCAAATTCCGTGCTAGCGATCAGGTATTCCGTTGCCTTTTGATTGGCTGCTACTCGCAACTTCGCCATCGCTGAGTTTTTCCAGTCGCTCGCTTCCTTTTTGAGTCTCGCAATTTCTGCTTCGATGACTTTGAAGTCATTCAAGTTATCACCGGATTCCAAAACATACTCGTGCCAGTGTTTAATTGCACCGGTGTTTGAGTCGCCAAACGTTTTCGTACTCTTAAAAATGGCAGCCAAGGCGTAGTAATCACTCTGCTTGATCGGATCAAACTTGTGATCATGACAACGCACACACCCCAAGCTCATCCCCATGAATACCTTACCAGTGGTATCAATCTGCTCGTCGATTGTGTCCATCGTCAGCTTTTCTCGATCAGGCTCTGCCAGCACCTTGGCACCCAATACGAGAAAACCGGTAGCAATTTTTGTTTCTTCAGTGACATCAGCCAACAAATCGCCTGCAAGCTGTTCAATTAGAAAACGATTGAACGGTCGATCTGCGTTGAATGCATTGATCACATAATCGCGATACCGCCACGCGTTACCAAAAGCTAGATTTTCATCCAACCCATTGGAATCAGCATAACGGGCAACATCCAACCAATGACGTCCCCAGCGTTCACCATAACTCGGTGAGTGCAACAATTGATCGATCAACGCTTGCGTGGATCGCGGTGACGCATTTGAAACGAAATTGTCGACCTGCTCGGGAGTGGGCGGAACACCCGTCAGGTTCATGTACAATCTTCGAATTAGCGTACGAGGCTGGGCAGGCGGTGCGGGCTGCAAGCCTTGATCCAGCAAGCGTTTCAAAACAAAAGCGTCAATAGGGTTTTTGACAAAAGCATGCCCACCAACGTCAGGCACCACTGGATTAGAAACAGGTTGAAACGACCAAAACTCTCTCCCCTCCTCGGTACTCATGCCAACTGGTAACCGCGCCGCAATCGTTTCTTCACGTGGATCAGGCGCTCCCATGGCTACCCATTTTTCCAACGCAGCGATCTGAGCCGGATCCAACTTGCCCTGTGGGGGCATCTGGAAATCAAGATTCTGATAGCGAATCGCTTCAATCAACAAACTGGCAGCCGAGTTACCCGGGATCAGTGCGGCCCCACTGTCGCCACCACGGAGCAGGCCTTCCCGTGAATCGAGTTGCAAGCCACCATCGGCTCGTTCGCTATGACACTCGTAGCAGTGCTCAACCAAAACCGGCCTGATTTGCTTCTCAAAAAACTCCAATTGCTCAGGGCTTGGAGCTTTCATTTCAATGTGGTTCGCAGTGTTAAGGTCTTCCGCTGCAAGCGGTCGCGCCAGACTAATCAAGCACCCATAAAATAAGAGGCGAAGGCTCAGGTCAATGCTCGACTGCACCACCGTTGACAAATCACTGCCTTCAAAATCCAAAGATATCTGCGTTCGCAATGATCTCAGTAATATTGGTAAATAAAAATACATCCCCTTATTTTAATCATTCCAACTGGCGGCGTCGTTCCCGACCTGCCTGAGAGAGCAGAATTTCAAAGCAAACCTCCCAACCGTCATAGCAATGGTAAAAACGGATCATGAATTCGGATGCTGGCGGCACTTTCCGAGAAATCCTCGACGGAACATCCAACCCCATTTTGGTTGTTGAGACCGTGCCCGACGCGTCCATTCCATCGACAAAGCCCGAAGATTTGACGATTGATCTGGACAAACCAAAACGCGAGTTCCTCGACGTTAAGCGTTTGGACTTCAATAGTAAACGAACGGATGGTTCCGCACTGTACCTAAGTCATGAAATCAACGTCTCAATGCTGAAGACATTCCTCAAAACTCGAGTGGGGCGAACTTATCAACTACTCGTAATTCTGATCTGCCTGGCAACACCGCCGCGCATGGCCAGATACTGGAAGCGTCTGACGCGTAAGGGACATTCCAAGAGCGACTGTCATTGCCTTGGCAAAAAACTCGGTCCCTGACATTTCAAGGGCCGATTTGCATTATCGGCCCGGCACAGTTTCAGTCCCACTGCAACAACGAGCTTCCTCGTTCCAAATTGAAGCAGAGAATTTGGTCCTGCCCAGACTGAAACCAAGTACCTGCTGTAAGTGCGGATATTTTCGAGACCTGCTTGAGCCTGGCATCCAAACGCGCGGGGCCCATCGCATTTGCAACACGCAAGGTAAAGTGCTTGACATCAAACGGTGCATTCAGGGCAATCTGCTTGCCGTTGCGTTTCATCGCTGTTAAATCTTTCGCAGCCCAATAACGGCCAATTTCACTTAACTTCATCCAAACCGTTTGATCGCGATAGCGAGCATGCAAGGAAGTTACGATCCTCTGGAACGCGCGAAACCCGGCCTCAGTACCATTGCTGTAAATCCCAGGCCAATGGCAAAGCATGATTGCAGGCTGCTTACGTTCAATCAGCTCGACCATCCGACCCGACGTTGCATCCTGATTGCAATATCGGTCCGTATCGGGAACGCGATCACCCTGCCAACCACCGAACCAGTCTCCAGTGCCTGCTGGAACGTTAACAGTCAAGCTCAGATCATCCGTTCCCAATCCTCGAACATGCTCCAAAATGGGTTCCGTATTTTGCTCGCCTGTACGCACATACTTGAAGTAGTGTGGCAGATCGACGTGATAGACATCTCGAACTGCCTGATCAACCGCCAGCGCCAGTTCGCTCTTCACAAGGTTGCCGAAGCCACCCGGCGTGGTGATTCCCTCACACGGCAGATCACAACGCTTAAGGATTCGCAGGGCATAAGCGAGATACACCGCTAGCTCATCAACACTCTTTTTTTGTTGTGGATAAGAGTTTTCCATGGTCCCTGCATTGATTGCTTCCATCGGTCGTCCGGTCTTCAAATCAATGACGCGAGTGTGCGTGATCATTTCTGGGTGAATATCCCAGTTCGGCACCATCAGTTCACGAACGAGTTTTAAACTGCCTTGCAATTGACGGCGTGACCATCCCGGCATTTCACGATCAACCCAACCCACGCAGGCAGGGTAGGGCACAATGCTGTATTTTCCCCGGACTCCCCGATCGGCGCACCACTCACCAAACCGGCGAACGAACTGATCGGGAATCTCACGAGGCCAATCTCGCCAAGGCTTTTTGTATTCAGCGCGGTCGGGTAACGCTTCGGCGAATTGGGGCGTGCAGAAATGCCCCATATTCACCAAGCAGGTTGAATCATCAATGACGAAGGATAAGGGAACACGGTTACGTGGAAGCAAAACCTTCACTCCGACTGTCTGCTGATCCGCACCAGAAACACCTCGAGACACTATTCCCACATCATCATCTGCGATCAGTGAACTGGATCCACGATGCGCTGCAACACTGAGCCCGGTTGCCATAAAAGCCCGTCGAGTCTGCATCACTTCACCTCGTTCTCGCAAGCGGCAGGAATTTAATTCAGCACAAAGAGACCGCCTTGGTGCTGACCATCAGCCGAGGATTTTACCGCACAACCACTGCGTACAAAGAACAATTCACGAAAGCCTGTTAAGACACCTAGTCGGCTGCAAAAAGAACTTGCTCCGGCGGAGAATCATGTCCGAAGATAACGTGAACATTAGTGAGTCTGCTCACCTAACCCCTGATCACGCCCAACGAAGGACAGACGAAGCACCGCGAAGATTCACAGTCCTGCTGCAACCCTGTGCACGGCAAATCCTGTCAACCCAGCCGATACATGCGAGCTTTTCTTTTTGATCCATCACGACAACTGCAGGCTAGCCCTGTGATGCTGGTTCTTCAGCACTTGCTTCTTGGGGTGGTGCCGGCGGCCAAGGTGCAATCTCTCGTCCTTCGGCGGGCTTGCCTGTCCCGTCGCTCTTGCCTCTCAAGCTCGCAACATAGGCGGAAACCAAAACGATCTCATTCGTGGAAAATTTTGACTTCCATGCAGGCATCGCGCCGGCGTTGGCACCATTTTCAAGAACTCGCAAGATGTCAGCGATATCAGTGACGTTTTTGTAATGATCGTCTTGCAAATTCGGCCCAACTTGACCAACTCCATCGCGACCGTGGCATGAAACGCAATTTGTCTTGAAGATGGATCGGCCGACCCGCAACCATGAATCATCATAAGTAAAACGTAACAACGTCTCACGATCTGCTTTCAGCTCTCCCATCTGACTGAATTGCAATTTCAAATTTTCAGCCATCAGCTGATCATGTTGATCAGCAAGAGAACGCCCCTCCGTACCATTGTGGTAGTACCAAAAATAGGGCGGAGCAAAGATAAGGCAACCTGCAAATAGCCAGATCCACCACTTCGGTAATGGGTGATCATGCTGCTGAATCCCATCGAAGGATGCATCTGTCATTGTGTCATCAGAGGATGCCTCGTTGGAATCAGCAGCGTTGTGGTTGTGATCGCTCATGGCTTGATAGCTCCCCGACGAGATCAGGGCTGTAAGACTGGGGCTAGAGGTTCAGAGTTCGTTTGGAAAAACATCGGCACATCGCTGATGACTCATGGTGATTTCAGTGTTTGTGCGTTGCAGTAAAACGTTGCATCGTTTGTGATCAATTATGTTTACAGGGCTTTCTTTCATCGACCAGATGAATGCCCTCGACACAAATTGCTGGCCTGAAAATTCCACGCCAAGTCAAGGTAAGGCAGTGAACATCTCGTCCATGTCAAAATTTCGAACTGTCATGATCAATTCTGGATGGGATGGGATGGTTGTCGTTTGGCTGGCTTTCATGTTCCTGGCAGTGCTCTCTTTCCCGACAACAGCTGGTTTTGTTTTTGCAGCAGGCGGTGCGGAAAGATCAGCCCCCAATCGTTGCAGATAGGCAATCAGGGCAACAGCTTGCGAATCGAAGGTCATCAGGTTGCCACGCCGCACCGTCCCTCCCTTTGATACAATCTCGGCTGCAACACTCTCTGCTTGCTTGCTGACGCTATTTTTCACCTCAGCCAAGTCAGTTTCATAGCCAACCCCGCGCTCTCGAGCTGCCTGCACCAGTTCGTCCACTTGCTCAATGTCGATAGGTCGATCAAGCAGATACCGATATGAAGGCATCGCTGAGTCAGGACTGGTTTTGCGAGGACTCGCAAGGTGCTGCCAATGCCAGAAACTGGTTTGCTTGCCGGACTCCCTTGCCAAGTCGGGACCAATCCGCCGATTTCCCCACTGTGCTGGCTGGTCATACACAAACTCACCCGGCTGACTGAACTCTCCGTAGCGTTTCGTCTCAGGCATCAGTGGCCTGACCATTTGGGTATGACACTTAACGCAACCTTCAGTCAGATAAATGTGCCGCCCCATTAATTCCAGCGGCGTATAGGGTTGAACCGACGCAATTTTCGGCACGTTACTGCCGGCAAAGACGAACAAGGGAACCACTTCAATGGTAAACGCAAGCAGCATCACCAGTGCAACCAAAACAGCGATTTTGAGTGGCGACTGCTCCCAACGTTGGTGCCAATTCAGTCGGGTCCAGATATCGACCTTCTTGGCCACATTCAAGACTGGCGCTGCCTCAAGAATGCTAACTGGCTCTGGAGTTGATACCGGACGATTTTGTTTTGCACTGGCTTCTACGTGATAAACCGGTACCTGATAAGGTTTCGCACGATTCATCCAAGTCTTTGTGTAGTTGGCAAGCATCACACCCAAGCCAACGAAATAAGCCAAACCGCCCAGCATTTGCAACGACCACATCATCTTCAGAAAGGGCGTCGACTCAGCAAAATCGTATTTCAGGATGCCAAGATCATCCATGGCGTTCCAAACACCACTCTGAACAAATCCAGCCGCATAGCCTGGCAAGACGCACAACAATACGCCCACTGCTGCCAACCAAAAATGTAAGCCGACTGCCTTTGAACTGGCGATCCCTGTTTCAAAAAGCTTGGGGATCATCCAGTAGGCCATGCCAATCACCAGCATGCCGCCACATCCCATGAGCCCCAATTGAGAGTGAGCGATGATCCATTCGGAGTAATCCACATGGGCACGGATACTTTTCACACTTAAGGCAATTTCTTCACAGGCATAGACGCCAAGAAGCAACACTCCCCACTTGAGAAATCGCATCGAAGCATTGGTTGATTTTTCAACCTCGGTTCCGCGGAAGGTCAACAACAGGTTGGTGACGCCACCAAACACAGCCACACCAAGCAAGATTCCAAATAACATTCCAAGGCTGGACACCCACTCGGACAAAACTGTGTAATGCAATAACCTTGGTGCTGCCCAAACACCCACAAGGGTCAATGTCCAAAAACTGACGATGGTGAGTTTGTAACTGTGGATTGGGCAACTCAATACTTTCGGAACAAAGTAATAGGCCAACCCGAGTGCTGGCATGATTAACAGAAACAGTGTCACATTGTGGCTATACCAGGCCTGCAACAACGCATCCTGCATTCCAGTCGCCAAAGAGTCACTTTTCCACAGCCCCGTTGGAAATACAAACAGCGTGCATAGACTGTTCAGTCCCATTCCAACCACGGCCGCAATGTAGAACCACAGCGACACATACATTCGCCGCAATCGACGGTGCGATAGCGTCATCGCAAAGTTTGATGCAAAGAACAGAATCCACACCAACGTCATGGCCAAATCGATTGGCCACTCAGCTTCACTGAAGCCACGCCCCTGAGTAATTCCATTGGGCAGGGAGACCAATGCAGCAATAATGATCGCCTGCCAACTGAAAAAGTGAAGCCAACTCAAAGCCCCGCTCCACATCCTGGCCTTACAAAGTCGCTGGGTGCTATAATAGATTCCCGCAAAGACTCCATTGCCGATGAATGCCATGAAAAACAACCATACTCCGACAGGCTGAAGTCGCCCGAAACTCAACCACTCCACAGCAGCATCCTGCCTCGGGTGCAGCAAGGTTGAGGTGACAAGGGCGGCGGTAATTGCTGCGACGAAGCCCCAAAGAAGTGTCACCGTCAAGAAACAACGGACGATTGTGTCATCGTAGGAGTATGACTCCTCAGAAGCACCGTCCCGCATCATTACATCAGTCCCGGATGGATCGTCAGGGGAAGTCCCGCTCAACACGCCGTCTGCCTATTTTTCTGCCAAGTAAAACAAAAACGAGAACTTTCCAAACAGCCTCGCTGAACGACAGATTATAGCAGGCGAAAACACAATCGCATTGGGGCTGGTGCGGCAGTCTGACGCGGAATGGCAAATGAGACGCCAAATCCGTCACCCTCGCGTCTCGGAACAACGTGAATGCCAAAATAAAAATCGCACAACTTCTGCCAGAACCCTGAACAGTTAACCAACTTTCGGGCGAAACGCCAACGAAATAATCTGAATCATCGAACGCATCGCCTCTGTAATGGTCAACTTGCTGTAACCGCGTTCACGCTCCGTGAACGTGATCGGAATCTCCGCCATCGGTTCACCTCGCTGATGCAGTCGCAGCAGAACCTCCTCCAAGATCGCATATCCATTGACTCGCAAGTTCTCCAACCCAAGACTCGCAAGTGCGTTGACACGATAACAGCGCATTGATCCGCTGCAATCACGCACGGGTAACCGCAAACAAGTGGTCGCGAAACCATTGACCAATCGACTCATCAGTTTCCGGCGCAACGGCCAACCGATGATTTCACCACCAGAGACATATCGCGAACCCACGACCACCGCGAAACCTCTGTCTTCCAGCGCCTTGCTAAACAGCGACTTCATTTGGTCCGGACTGTGACTCAAATCTCCATCAAGATTCATGAAGTAATCATAACCATGATCGATTGAATACTGCATCGCGAAACGGATTGCACTACCAAGCCCACGCTCATTTTCCCTGACCAATACCTGTACCAAAGAATCAAGCTTGGCCATCTCTCTGACCAACTGTGCAGTTCCATCAGGCGAGTTGTCATCAACCACGATCACATCAGTGTCGGGCAGGGCCTGCCTCAGACCAGAAACCATCAACTCAATATTTTCTGCTTCGTTGTACGTGCAAACCGCAACCATCGCCCGCGGTGAGTCCTGAACAGCAACGTGGGAAGTCGCCACCACATCTGGATTGACGGATGACTCTGATTTGGATGATGACTCGGACAAAGCTTAAATTTTCAGAGCGAGAACAACGGACGCGGCAGCTTAACCAGCGATGGCCCAAACGACCACCTCATAATCGATTTGTCAGCACTGTGCTTCGTGACGTGAAGGGACAGTGTGGGATCGGCGGGCCATTTTTGACGCATTGCTTATTTGATGAAAAACGCAGCAACGATTGAAAACGCAATGGGAAGAACAAGAAGACCAGCGTGAAATCTGATGGCAGGATTACGACCAAACGAGGTCAGCAATCTGAAAGCTGGTCAGCCATTCCTTCTCACTCCGCAAAAATCCCCAGCTTTATTGATTACCACCGATGCTCGGGACGATCCAAGATTTCACGAAGCAGTATCGCCTGCTGAACTCCCCCGGGCCGTTTTAACATTGCAATCAAGTCTTCGGCGGACAAGCCGGTTGACTGCTGAGAGCCGTTAGTAGCGGTGGGCTCAGCGTAGGGCATTGAGTTCGAATTGTCGGCTGAGAACACTTTGCTACTTGCTTTGGCTTCACGTGCAAGCCGGCTTGGTACAGCAGCATTCGATTTGGCAACCTTCTGCCTCACAGGCCTAATGGCCTGCTTGGATGACCTCTGATTTTCAGTCATGGCTTGGGCAACCACGACCTTGTCGGCGGATGATGCAGATACAACCTGTGCCTCGACAACTTCGGCCTCGACGACTTCGGCGTCGTGCAGTGGCCGCGGGGCACGTTCAGTTCGCCGATCGGAGTATTGCGGCGGCACACGTTTTTGCGGTGCACTTTGCTTTTGCTGGGCGGCCTTGGCCTGACGACGCTCGGCAGCTCGCTTCAGAAAATCTTCAAGATCACCAGACATGATGTCGGTCCCTGTGTGAATGCGTGATTGGTTCTTCGTCCTATTTGGAATTGCCCAAATCACTACCACTATGAGCAGTGGCTGCCAATGACTTTCTCATCTCCGTGTCAGCCGCGACATTCTGCAATTTGTAGTAATCGAGAATGTGCAATTTTCCAGTTTGGAATGCTTCCGCCATTGCTCTGGGAACTGCGGCCTGTGCCAGCACAACGGAAGCTTTACTTTCCTGAATCTTGGCTTGGTTCTCTTGCTCCTCGGCAACCGCCGAGGCTCGCTTTCCTTCTGCACGTGCCCGTGCAACCTGGGTATCTGCCTCTGCCTGGTCAGCTTGAAGCCTTGCACCAATGTTAGCTCCCACATCAATGTCCGCAATGTCGATGGAAACAATTTCAAAAGCCGTCTGTGAATCAAGACGCTTTGCCAACACGGCCTTACTTATCACATCCGGATTCTCAAGGACTGCTTTGTGATTCTCTGCAGATCCAATCGCACTCACAATTCCTTCACCAACCCTGGCGATGATCGTCTCCTCGGTCGCACCACCGATCAGTTGCTGCAAGTTTGCCCTTACCGTCACTCGTGCCTTTACCTTTAATTGAATTCCATCTTTGGCGACAGCATCCAACGACGGTTTCGCCGCACCACGAGGAGGACAGTCGATAACCTTGGGATACACGCTCGTCTGAACTGATTCCAAGACGTCTCGACCAGCCAGGTCAATTGCGGTCGCTTCACGAAAGGTCAGCGAAATGGTCTTCGCTTTTTTCGCAGCAATCAATGCCCGAATGACCTGCTGAACATTTCCACCAGCCAAGTAATGAGCTTCGAGCGCTTTGCTAGTAAGCTCCGGATCAATTAAGCCTGCCTGGGTTGACATGATCTTGCTGCGAACGATCGCACGCGAGTTTACTTTTCGGAAGGTCATTCCAAGCAGGTCAAAGATCGTCACCTGGGCCCCCGTCAGCATGGACTGGATCCATAAGCCGAAGTAGCGGGAAATGATGAAGAGCACCACCAAAACAACAACCGTGATCACAACCGCAACGATTGCCGTGCTTCGGCCCGCTTGGGCGACCAAACTGATATCAAACATGTTTTGTTCTCAACTGATTCGCTTCCTAGCTATCACCCAACCATGGTGGGATGTTTAGCTGTCAACTCAATGATGGGCGATCTGCCAGGCTCCATGATCCACCCTGTGCAGCATGTTACCACATTTTCAGGTTCACCTCGCTGAAAACGAGCACATCAGCCGCTGGGCAAGGGTACCACCTCCAACCTAGCCCACCACATCCCCCAACAGCGGTAAAAGGAATCTTTTCACCTGCTCCCTGTGGCTTCTCCAGTTTCTTATCAGCACCTCATGCATCCAAGATTGCTCAAAAAGCGAGTTCCCTGATAAACAGGTGTTTTTTTCAATCCAGAGAACTCAACAAAGCCCCCCCGATTACCAAGAGGAAGCGATTACCAAGATGACGAGGCGAAAGAGGGCAGAGCCGAGACATCGTCGCAAAAGCACTCGCGTACACAAATCGAACCGAGAACGGTCACGAGTCAGTAAAAAAAGCCCGAGAATTTCTCAATTCCGGGCTTTCTATATTTCCAAGATTCTCCGAGTGACCGCCCGATCACACGGTTCCTCCGCAATCACACGTGCAGCTTATTGCCGCTGATCGACTCAATCCTTCTTGTCAGCGTCAACCTCGGCACCTGCTGGCGTATTGTCTTCGTATTTGGCTTCGGGAATTGCGTCTGTTTCCTTAGTGTTCAGCACACTGTGATAGACAGCAAACTCGCCAGCGTCATCACCCGATTTTTTGTCCACAGGTTCTTCAGTCACCTTGGCAGATTCTACGATCATCTCGATGACCTTGCGTTCAACGATCTGATTTCGCAGTGCGTCCATTTGGCCCTGCTTCTCAAGCCTGGCTCGCACACGACGCTCAGGTGTATCGCTTTGCTGTGCGATCAACGCGATCTCCGCATCGTAATCAGAGTCATCGGCCTCAACATTTTCTTCCTCGGCGATTTGCTCGAGGATAAAGTGTTCCCTGAGTGCGGCTTCAGTGGTGGCTTGTGCATTTTGCTTGGAAGCATTGACGAAGCCACGGATGCTATCTTCATCGAATCCGCTTCTTCGCAACTCAAGCACCTTGCGTTCAAGTTCACGCATCGTCTGACGCTTGACTAAGCTTTCCGGCAATTCAAAGCTTGCCGAATCTGCCAACAAGCTGACCACGGCTTTCCGCAGTTCTTGCTGTGTTCTGTAATCAGCCTGCCTGGTGAGCGAATCGCGGACAAAGTCTCGCAACTCTTCCTCGGACTCGAAATCGCCCAACTCTTCGAGGAACGCAGGCGTCAATTCCGGATTCTCTCGCTTCATCACTTCAATGACGTGGAAAGTGACATCAACTTCCGTGCCTCGCATTTCTTCATCTTCCACACCCTCGGCAATGGTAACTTTACCGGTCTTCGTGTCCCCTTCTGTGGCGCCAACCATCAGTTCGCCGAAGGCTTCGCAAACACCATCACTGAAGCTCAATCGAGACTCAAGCGTTACGTTTTCTTCTTCCAGTTCGGAAAGCACTTTATCGCCATGCTCGAACTTTCCGGTCAGAAGCAGCTTGTCACCAAGTGCTGCTGGTTCGTCAGTGGCTTCCAGTGATGCATACTTGGCAAGCACGCGATCGAGAGCTTCCTGCACATCTTCGTCAGTGATTTCCTCAACGGGCTTGCTGAGTTCAACACCTTTCCAAGCGGGCGTATCAAAATTGGGCCGCACCTCAATCTGAAACTGATACTTGAAGTCACCCGAGTCCGGGATATTGATCGAGTTGTAGTCGAAATCTGGCTCACCAATCGCGGAAAAGTCTTGCGAGTCAGTCACTTGACCAAGGCTGTCCATCAGCAAGGATCCCTTCACCTGATCGGTGACACGATCTTTGAACTGTTTTTCAACGAGCTTGCGTGGTGCCCGGCCGCTGCGGAATCCTGGTACCTGAGCTTCAGGCACCAATTCGTCGTAGGCCTCTTTGAGGTAACGCTGTACTTCAGCCTGCGGAATAGTCACGATGACCTCGCGCAAACATGCTTGGGGGCTTTCGACTTGAACTTCGAGTTGAATCGGCTGTTTTTCAGCTGACTGGGGCTCAGTGGAGGTGGACATCCTGCGACAGGCCTTGGTTTCTTATACGTTTTTGGGTAATCATCCGAACCGAACGCTCGGGACGGCAATGCAGGTAGATGCGTTCAAAACACCTGCCCATCATCTGGTACTGCGGCGTGAATCTCGGTCTACCCCGGTTTTTTGCGTTAGCAGACACTGGCTGCAGTGACACAGAAGCCCACCAGTCTAGCCCGAAAAGCTGAAAATCGGCAAGCGGGGAGCAAAGAAAACTCGGTTTCAAATCAGGCCTTGCCGTATAGGGCTTGCCGCATATAATCTGACCTCGATCTGGCATAGATCATGCGGCTGTAGCTCAGTTGGCAGAGCATCACGTTGCCAACGTGATTGTCGTGGGTTCGAATCCCATCAGCCGCTCTCTTGCATCTTGATTTCGGTCCCGGAAAGGCGGGTCATGCCTTTGGCAGGCAGTGCCAGCGTTTTAGGGCAGATTGTCTGAAATCATTGGTCGGAGGAGCCACTCGGCGAGCTATCATCGCTCCTCTGCAGATTTTGCTCGATTCCATTCAGGCTTGGCCCTTGGGTAGTCTCGAAGCACGACGCTTCGGCGTCCCCGACACTCGGAATTGGACTGACCGTGCCTTACGCCCAACTTGGCCCCATCGCGATCCACCTTCCTGAAAGAGTGGAAACCAATGAGATGCTGCAGAAGCAGTTTCCGCGTTGGGACCTCGCTTTGATTGAGGAAAAGACGGGGATCCGTCAAAGGCACATCGCTGCACCTGAGGAAACGGCAAGTGATCTTGCTGTCAAAGCTGCTCAGAAACTGTTCGAAACAGAGTCAATCCAAGCCGAAACGATCGATTTTGTGCTGCTCTGTACTCAGACCCCCGATTACCCGCTGCCCACGACGGCCTGCCTGATCCAAGATCGGCTGGGGCTCAAGACCAGTTGCGGTGCGATGGACTTCAATCTTGGTTGCAGCGGTTATGTATACGGACTAGCAGTTGCCGACGGTCTCGTGCAGTCCGGCGTTGCCAAGAACATCTTGCTTCTGACCGCCGAAACTTACAGTAAGTACATCGATGAAAACGACAGGAGCTTGCGGACCATTTTTGGTGATGGAGCAACCGCCACCTTGGTGAACGGCTCAACGAACCAAACTTTGCGTGGTTTCCAATTCGGAAGCGACGGAAGTGGTGGTGACATGCTTTTGGTTACAGATGGCGGGCAGCGGTTGCCCGAACACGCCATCCAGCCAAGACACAGAAAACGCTGGAAGAGCCGACTGTACATGGACGGCCCCAGCCTGATCAATTTCACCGTCGAAGCCATCCCCCGGCTCGTCGACGAAATACTGGCAGCAAACCAGATAACAGAGTCCGAAATTGACAAGTACCTGATGCATCAGGCAACATGGAAAATGCTGGATCAACTGCGGACTCGAATGGAGATCGCTCCCGATCGCCTGCCAATCGACTTGGCCGATATTGGCAATACTGTTTCCTGCACACTACCAATTCTGATTGATCGCTTGCGAAAACGGGGCGAAATTAATGCAGCATCAATCAACATGCTGGTGGGTTTCGGTGTCGGACTTTCATGGGCTGGCTGCCTTTGGCAGGACCAGTTTTCGCAGTAATCTCTGCAAGACGACTGAATGTCGTTACGTCCGCATTGAGCGATCCAGGGCCGTAAGATTGCAATCGCAACAGGCAACACAACACCAAATTGATTCATCTTTCTGACCTGACACAAGGCCAAGAAAATGACAAGCCAGTCAGGTTCTGGAAACAAAACATGCATACTGACAAACCGCACATAACGAGAAGTTTCGCAGGCAGCTTCGGGACCTGTTTCTATCGAGCCCACAGGAACTCGTTAACCTGCTTCGACAAAGACAGTTTAAGATGGTGTTGCCGTCACCTCCCTCGATTCATACCCACAACAGATTCAAGGGCACTGTAACGCTTGTGTCGTCACACCAAAACTTACTTGTGGAAAACTGACAACTGGAAAAGACTTGTGATCCAAATGCACACCTTCAGTTCCGTCAACCATCGTATTGTCGCTGTACACTGACGTGACTACCAATCCAAATGATTCTCTTAATTTTGGGGATGCCTGATGATAACCAATCTCTCCGGCCGACTATTGATCGCATCTCCCTACCTGACCGATGGACACTTCATGCGATCGGTTATTTTTGTGATTCGCCATGACGTGGAGGGAGCGTTTGGGCTGGCAATCAATCGCCCGACAGAACGAAGATTTCGCGAACTAATCGAGGACAGTGGAGACGACCATTCATTGCGGGACGATGACCTAATCCACTGCGGCGGCCCTGTCGAGGGGCCGCTACTGGCGCTCCACAACCTTGCTGGAATAGGCGAACCCTGTGGACCATATGATGCTGCGGGCGAATTGCTAAACCCTGAACAAACCACGCAGCAAGGCATCAAGTACACAGTTCATGATCACCCGGCGGAACCTTGGGGTTCGATGTCAATTGACCTAGGCAATCCCCCCGCTTGGATCACTGGTGACGATGATCATCTTCGCATTCTGCTGAGGCGGCCAGATGCAAAGGTCCGCTACCTCTCTCATTACAGTGGTTGGGGGCCCGGGCAACTTGAGGAAGAATTGCGTGTGGGTGGATGGTTGTCTGGCACGCCAGATCCCGAGGTCATTTTTGGGAATACTGACGATATCTGGGAAGACGCGGTCAAACAGTGCGGGCATGAAATACTTAACGAGATGGCCCCCGGGGTTCGTTTTGGTGATCCGAACCTGAACTGAACCTCTCGAGAAATGCGATTCCCTCTGACTAACCTGACAAGTGATGTATTACAGCAGTACCCCAGCAAGTTGTTGTCCACAGCGAACGAGGCTTTAAATGCGTCGGTTCGCCATCGGCGACATCCATGGATGCGCCAAAGCACTTCGCTCGGTGATCGAAGCAATCGATCCACAACCTGAGGACGAACTCGTATTCCTCGGGGACTACATTGACCGTGGTCCCGACAGTCGCGATGTCATTGACCAAATCATCGAATTGCGAACACGCACGCAGGTCGTGGCCTTAAGAGGCAACCATGAGATCATGCTGATGGGTGTCGCTATTCGCGGCATGGATGACTCGGTATGGCGTGCTAACGGCGGCAACTCAACTCTGGCAAGCTACGGTGGATCACTGTCAAAGATTCCATCGAATCACCTTGTCTTTTTTCATGAATTACTTCCGTACCATGAAATCGATGACACCATCTTTGTGCATGCATCCTACGATCCTGACGTTGAGATGTTTGAACAAACTGAAATGATGACATACTGGAGTCACCTGATGCCACCTTTACCCGGCCCCCACATGAGTGGCAAGCGGGTTCTTGTCGGCCATACGCCACAAGCTGATGGACAAGTACTGGATCGCGGTCACCTCGTTTGCATCGATACTTATTGCTTTGGATACGGATACCTGACAGCGTACGAAGTTGGTGGCAAGGCAATCATCCAAGCTGACCGTCATGGCCATTTAAAGCACTCACCAATATCTGTGCTCCAGAACCAGCTGCTCAACTTGAGCAAAGGATGCAAACGTTGGATGACAGGCTTGAAGTCAGCTTGTCGGGGTGAAAAGCCATCTTCTGCTGACAATTGATTTTCCTGGTCTTCATCGCAAAAAAAATCGACGTACTTGCAGACAGCCCAAACCCCATGCCCTGCAACATCAACACACCGAGCAAGCAAAAATTTTGACCACCTTCGCTGGGCATTAGCAAAGTCGTAGAAACCTGAATGCGTGCGATCACGCACGGGACACCATTTCAACAGGCGTTAGACAACCCGAGCGTCGCAAACCACTGAGGCCATTCAATTACACTGCCGAAGGGTTAAAGTGCGACCAGCAACTCCAGCATCTCACTGGCTGCAGCGATGACTCTCGACGATGCTTGAAAAGCACGCTGATAGGCAATCATACGGATGGATTCTTCGTCAATATTGACACCTGTAATCGCGAGGTGCTGACTCTGAAGCGTCGCGTAAAAATCCCTCAAACCAATCGTCTTATTTTGCTGCAAACTGATCTGCTGCCCCAAAGAAGAGACAGTGTCTTCGTAGGTTTCCCGAATGGACCTACCATCCAAAGCTTCCAGTGGAGCATCGACAAGATCGACCAATTGGTTCAGGACTTCGGTGTCCGCACCGATACCGCCTGAACTGATCGCCAGATAGTCTGAATCTTCCAGTAACGGCTCGCTAACGCCAATATTACTAGCACCACTACCTGTGAAGAATGAGTTGATTCCTGCAGCCGCTAAAAATCCACTGGTATCCTCACCAAAGGTAAATCGAGCGACCGGTGACTCAGATGCGATGCTCACTCTACCATCGCTTGAAAGACTTGCTTGCAGTCCTGAAATCGCATTGATGTCGTCAACGATCGATGCAACTGTCGAATCGCTCGTTTGATCAAGCATTTGAACGTTGATGCGATGAGTACTGACCAGTTCGCCCATGTCATCGACCACGTTAACGTCAAAGGTGCCATTCTTGGGGATCCAAGGCAAGTTCGCGCGGGTCAACGGAACCCCTGACTCGGTTTTTGAGGAACCGGTCAACTCACTGAATCCTCGCCGCCCCTGCCCCTGTGAGTGCAACTCATTGACACTTCGAATCAAACCCGTTGCCATGGAGTCGATCGTATCAACAAAAGCTCCAAACACTTCATCACGTGCCTTCATCGTTCCGACAAGCACACCTTCTTTGGCCTGTAATGGTGAGTCCGTTTCAACAATCCTGACTTCAGTACCCTGCATTTCAGCGTTGTAGGCAGTGTAGACCTCTCGGTAATTCCCACTATTGATCAGGTAATCACCACCGATGAAAACTGACACCGTTCCGCTAGCTTGCTCTTGCACATTGATGCTGAGGATGCTCGAAAGCTCCTGGAGGTCACGGTATCGCTGATCTCGCAAACCAGTGGCATCACTCTGAATCAATCCTCCCCCCTCAATACCTGCAATCTGGATATTCAGATCCGCGATGCGACTGGCCAAGTGGTTGATTTTGCGGGTCATGTTGGCCAATTCGCCATCCCACAATTCACGCCGCTCAAGAACTGCGTCGCGGGTGCGTCGGATGTTCGAAGCCAGCGTTTCGCCCTGCAAGATGACAAACTCTCGCAATGCCCTGTCCGACGGCTGCGCGGATAGCTCGTGAAGTGAATTGTTGAAGAGCGACAACTGTTGGCTTAATCCCGAGTTGTCGAGATCAGTTGTGACCTCCTCCAACTGAGAATATGCCCGCTGCAGCGCCTCAGCACCATCCAACGCCGACTTGGCGCCGTACATGCGTTCAGCCAATGCCTTATCAACAGTCTGAACAATACCGGTGGTCCGGACGCCGAGACCTTTGATCAAACCACCGTCGCGAACGGCAGAGGCAGAAGCCTGCTCCAGTTGCTGACGGATGTAGCCCGGCGTATTGGCGTTGGCAATATTATTGCCGACGACCTGCAACCCGACTTGGGCGGCTTGCAGTGCGCCCGCTGATTGCTGGATTGTCCCGATCAGGCTCATCGCCTAGTTCTCCCACGGCCACGAAAAGACCCTCATCTGGGTTTATCGACCGCTACAGGCCTCCTAATCCATAAAAAACGCATGACCAGCGCAAGCAATTTTACCGGTACGCGATCTTTCGACCCAAAGAACCGATTGACCCACATCCGGACAGACGGCACTCAATTACCAGCAGTTGCTCTGGTTACCA
>DOPG01000463.1:114912-124618 GCA_003513555.1 Rhodopirellula sp.
TCTGGTTACCAGCAGTTGCTCTGGTGCCCGCAGTCGCAGAGTTAACCGCAATAACGGGAAGCGACGAGCAGCATCCCAACCGTGAGTGACTAGCAAAACAGTTAACGTCCATTGACTCAAAGAAGGAGGCTGACTGACCTACCTCCCTCGTATGATTCGTATCAATCAAGATTCAGAAAAGATCATGATCAAATCAGGTCTGTCAGCACCTCATCTACTGCTTTCAAAATCTCACCGTCTGACGCGTTATCTGACTCGCTGTCTTTTTCAGCTGCCAGGAGTTCAATGACATCCTCTTTAGCCAGTGGCACGCAGTTGCTCAACTTGGCAATTTCCGTTGGAATCAGGTCGTCCGCATCAACGCCCCAGACATGTCGATCGATCTGTGACTGGTTACTTCGTTGTTCGGATAGGGGAGCTAGCTGTGTTGCTTCTTCGCCTGAACCTACCGGAATACGAGTCAATTCATTCATGACCAGCAAAGCATCGTTAACTGAGATGAATCCATCTCCATTAACATCAAGATAGTCTGGCCCAACCGCAGCCGGAGGGACAGGAGTCGAAGCAACGTTGGACTCTTCCAGGTAATTGATGACTCGCAATGGATCCAGTGCTGTCACCAGCCCATCCCCGTTGACGTCAAATTTATTGGACGAGTTTTGCAATCGACTGGCTAGTACTGTCACGGTAACCGTGGCCAAATTACTTTCACGTGCACCATCGTCCGAAACCACATACTGGAATGTGTCAGTGCCGAAGAATCCGGTCGCCGGTGAGTAAAGCACCTTCCCGTCCGCCTGAATCACTGCAGTACCACTGGTTGGTGTGTTCCGAATGCTCACGGACTGTTCATCGACAAAGCCATCAGCATCTGAGTCATTATCAAGGATATCGACCAGCACTGACTCGGCGATGTAGGTGAACGCAGCATCATTTTCCGCAATTGGGGGCTGGTTACTTGAGATCGTCACCAATGCTTCGCTGCTCCGTGCGCCAAGGTTGTCCTTCACGCTGTACGTGAATGTATCATCACTCGTTAACTCTCCGAACGAACGATAAGTCACAACACCCTGAGCGTTGACGGCAACGGTTCCGAAGGCCGGAACCAGTCCAAACTCAACCGTTGATTCCCTGATTGTGCCATCTACATCGCGATCATTATTGAGCACGTTGATAATGGTGGCACCACTTTCATTGACATCGACTTCATCATCGACAACCGTGGGGGCATCATTGATGCCACTGACTCGTACAGACACGGTTCCCAACCCGCTTAACAGTCCGCCATTATCCTCGGCCTGATAGGTAAAGAAGTCAATCAGTGACTCACCTGGCTGCAACGACTGTATGGCTGATGAACCAGCGGCATCATAAACAATGTCCCCAGTCAGAACATCCAACTCAATCGCGGCTCCAAATGCGCTGGAATTGGAGTTGAGAACAACTTTCAAAGCTTCATTTTCATTGGTGAGCAGATCCGGATCGATATCATTACTCAACAATACAGTTTGAGGGATGACGACAAGCGAATCTTCATCAGTATCATTCAGCATGTCATCAACAGCTACAGGAGCGTCATTCTGCTCTGAAACTGCAATCGAGATTTCAACTGGCTGGCTGAAACCACCTTCGGAGTCACGTGCGGTGACACTCAAGACAACAGGGCCTGACTGCACTGTATTCTGGTGAACTGCTGTGGTGAACTGCAACACACCGTCGGAGTTGATGACGGGTTGGGCCACGAACACTGCCGACTGTTCCACCGTTAATTCAGCGATCTCAAAACTGACAGTCTGACTCGACTCGTCAGCGGGTCCCGGGCTGATACTGCTAATCACAGCTTGGGCATACGGACCGCTATCTTCAGCCAGATTTACAGATGAAATATCCAGATCAAAGCTGGGCGGATTATTCACACCCTCGACAGCGATCGTTACCCGTCGCGGTGGATCACTGACCCATTCGTGGGCACGAGGAGGATTATCAGCGGGATCAAACCTTTCACCATCATCAACCAGAGTCACGTCGAAGACCACGACGCCGCTCACATCATCTTTCAATGTGTAATTAAGGGTCGCAGACTTGTCTTCTTGATCGATGACCGCCGTTGGCAAAGTCTCAAAGATATCGACTGGCCCCGACACTAAATCGAACACGAACAGGAGATCCTGACCGATTTCGTCCGCCGCCGTTTCGGCAGCAGGCACCACATTGGTCGCCCAATCTGCAACCGAGACCACACCATCATTTTCAAGATTCTGCTGGTCAAAAACGCCACTGAATCGTGGCTTATCGTTGACAGAAAGAACATTCACGAAGACTGATTTGGTCGCGATTCGAGGCTCCATAACAACAGTACCGTCAAGCGAAACACTCTGACCGTCATCGATCACTGTGTAAATAAACTCATCCACCCCGTTGAAGTCGAGTCTTGGTGTGTACCGTAGTTTGATTTCCCCATTCTCTTCGACGTAGTGCACAATGCCACCGTTTTTACTGTCGGTGGGGAATGCCGTTGGTGCCAACCTGATTGTCTGTTGGCCGCCGACGGTCACAGCACTTTCATTATCAGGTCCCGCGACAAACGGTGCCAGCAGTATTGCTTCGTCCCACTCGGTGACTGAATCCTCAGCAATCACACGGTCCAGATCCGCAGGATTTTGATCGATTGGCGGATCGTTCACAGGACGAATATCGATCGTGATCTGCAACGGTTCTGAGGAGTTCAGATCCCCGCGATTCACGTCATCCACCCCGTCATCGACAAGCAAAACCTCAAATTCAAATGCACCAAACACATCAGCAGCAGGCTTAAAATTAAGTACACCAGTTGTCGCATCGATGGTAGGTGCCACGCTGAAAAAGTCGTCCACTGTCAAGTTCGGATCCGTCAAGAACGTGGGTGTCCCAACCAGATCCACGGTGAAGCTGATATCTTGCGAATGCTCGTCGAATGCAGTCAGAAGTGGTCCACCAAGTACATTGATCGCGTAGTTTGGACGAGTGAACTCAGCACTGTCTTCAAGAACAATCACTTCCTGAGTCTCTGCAGTAAAGACGGGTCGATCATTGACCGCATTCATCCGCAGGTGAACGCGATTCGTCCGCGTCAAGCGATCCTCCACGAGAGTCGCGGTCTCGAGGTCGTAAGTTTCACCACCATCTGGTTTGTTGTCTTGTACCGTATACAGGAATGAATCGAGCCCTCCAAAGGACTCGTTGAAGTCCAGTGGCGGCGTGTACTGCAACGCAGTGATCAAACCAGTTGCCTGATCGACGACAGGTGTCAAAACGCCACCGCGATCTGTGATCACAACAGCAGGGTTCACCTCCGATGGCACTCCGAACTCAATCAGTTCAAGTCGTTGCTCAGTTGCGGTATCAAACGGTGCTCCGCCGGGGAATCCGTCAAAGATATCCACCAACTCATTCTGCGGCCCCACGGTAAAGACATCAAGGAGCCCCATTTGCTGGTAACCATCAACCACAGAACCGGTCATCGGAATGGTGTAATCCTGCATCACGCCACCACTCTGCGTGTTATCTTCGCGAAGAGTGTAAGTAATGGGAACTTGCCCCAGAGCATCCTCAGGTGCGACCCTCCATGCCTGATCAGATCCCAAGGTACCTGAATCGGTGTCAACCACGCTATCGTCGAGTCGTGGAGCATCATTGACCGGTCGCACATTGATGGTGATCTGCTCGACCGTTGTCCGAGCAACGAAGGGCTCGCTGGGATCTCTCGGAGCATCGGTCGCCGTTACGGTCATCGTGGCCTGACCAACCGCATCTGGATTTGTGATAACGGTCAAATCGCCGGTAGGCGAGAGGGTGACCGACTGAATAAGAACATTCGGAAAACTTGAATCCAGTGCGACAGAGAACGACACATTCTGGTGAGCGGTCTCATCAATTGCGGTAGCCGGACCAGGCAGAATATTTTCTGCAAATCCCACGAGGATAGTGCCAAGTTCATCATCGCGTTCAAGGATATCGACAGTCAGTTCAGGAATATCAAATCCTGGAGCATCGTTGATCTCAGCAACCGTAATCGAAACAGTTCCCTGCTGATCGATCAATGACAACTGATCAGGTTGATCAAAGTCCTGATACCCTTGATTCAAGGCTGACGCACTTGCGAGTCCATCGTCCGAAACGCGATAGGTAAACGTCTCAGGAGTAATGAATGGAGTACGTTCGTTATAATTAGGTGAGGCCTGGAAAGTACCGGAGACAAAAGCGAAGTTCTCAAACGTGAACGTGTATAGCCCACCCTGATCACTCGGCAAAGTTACTTCCCCGTCTCCTGATGTTGGTACGCCCACGGTTCCTGACAAAGTCGAGAACTCAACGACTCGCAACTGCTGACTTGCTTCATTAAATGGCGTGGGTAGCGTTGTGGTGTCAACATGCGGTGTGTTCGGTGTCTCTAGGAGACCATCACCATTGATCAATTGATTCGCGGTAAACGTGAACACGTCCGCCACATCATCACCACTCTCTTCAAATCTCAAGCTTCGGTCGTGGGCCACTGGCACATCATTCACCGGCTGTATCGCAACCGTGACTGTCGCGGGTAGTGACTCAAGTATTTGTGTGCCTTGTGTGCCATCAATGAACTCATTGGAGCCCAAGTCCTTGATGGTATAGGTAAAGGAGATGTCACCAAATTGATCAGTTGGTGGCACCAACTCGACATCTCCTGTTGCGGGATTGAGGGTCACACTGCCACCCAGCGAATTGGTATTCCAATTAGCCGTTACCGATGCAACGACAATCCGCAAGTCGTTATTATCATCCTCCGAAGGATCAATATTTTCGTCATTGGCTGAGGCACGCCCACGCAGGTCATTCTGTATCAAGAACGCACCCGGGATGGTCAGCAAAGCATCTTCGGTAGGCTCGGGGATTACACTGGTCGCGAAAAACTCCTCCCAGGCAGTCAGGTCCGTATCGGTCGCTGGATCAAGATCGGCAACATCCATCCGGATTTCATCGTCAGCTGCAATGGGAACATCATTTTGGGGAAGGATGGTAATCTCTGCAGTCGCAATCGGAGCGGTTTGGGGTTGTCCATAAACAAACCGATTGTTGACCAGATCGATGGAAATTCCATCATCCGTGGCAACAAACGAGATTTCATCAAGATTAGTGGCATCTCCACCAATGACAGGTGCGTTATCACGATTCAAATCGGTGTTGCCGATGTAGTACATCTCAATGAGTGCGCCGGCATGATCAAACAGGGCGATTGCTTGACCACGGTTGGTGGTGAATGCTCGTCCTGCAGTGACAGCAGATTCTCCAATCACAATTTGATTAGCATCCGTGGCGGAATCAATGGAGGCAGCTACACCCCATCCTTGCTGCACGAAGGCAGCATTCATTGCTCGCATCAGCTGATCGGCAGCTGATGCCTGTGCTGCTGGTGAAGCGGGATCCGCGAACGGTAGTAAGTCGACGCCGATATTACCGGCTCCCGTTGGTGAATTACCCTCGGCAACCAATTCAAACACAATGGTGTTGCCACCAAGATCAATAGTGACAGCATCACCCACCTTTGGTTCGGCAACCACGTTCACGAGATTTGTTGAATTGGCATCAAAGGTTGTTCCCGCTCCAACCACGTCCACATCCAGTGCGACAAAGGCAACAGAAACAAAATTGTTATTTGCGACAACATTCATCGCAGGCGATTGACCAGCGAATTCGCCAGCAATACTCAGTGCCAAAGCACTAGCGATAGTGTCGGGATCAGCAGTTGCCGAATCAACAAAAACGGAAACAGTTCCATCCCTTGGTTCAAGAGAGTTGATGTCCAGTAGTTCAAAGGTTGCAGTCGTACCTGCATAGGCAATGCTGAACACATCACCCATCACGGTGTTATTAACAGTGATATCAACACCGCCCGCCAACTCGTTAATCGCGAGATTGGCTCCGCTACTAGCCGGCACGGCTGCTGACACAGGAGCACCATCTCCCTGCACCTCAGTGATCACAAAAGTTTGATTGACCTCATTCATCAAATCTTCGTCACGAGGATTCAATGTCGAACCAGCTGGTATCACAAATGGTGATGGATCTTCGTTGTCCGGATCAGCGGAAGCCAACAGATCAATTTGTGTAATTCGCAATGCCCGATCTTCTTCACCGGTGACTGCTGCCGCGGATGCATCCGGGACATCGTTCACAGGCAGAACGCTCAAAGTGACCGTGGCATATGCATTCGGCACATCACCGTTGATTAAACCGCTGTCCTGAGTAATGATGCGATAGGTGAAGCTATCGATACCATTGAAGTCAGCGTTCGGGGTATAGGTGAAATTACCGGTTTCGAGAAAATCAGTCGCTACCAGTTCGAGCGTACCAAAGGTGGGCTCAACACCAATCAAATACTGAACGTCAACAGGACTGACCGACTCGTCAGGGATCAACAGATCATTGTCATTGATTGGATCCGCTGGCGGGAATGTGAGAGTCGTATCCTCATCGAACTCATAAAAGTCATCCTGTGGCACTGGAACTGCGACGGGAATCACGTCAATCGCGTAGTCCTCTGTCTCACCACCGATACTGAATTCGGTAGGCAACAGTCCAGCATCTTGACTGATTCGCACACGCATCCGAGTACGCCCAGCAACAGCATCTTCGGGGGTGAAGATTGTTAACGTGTTGAGTCCACCATCAATATCACTGACAGGTTCATCTGTGATGACTTGTTCATCAGCGTCGAATGTGCCGTTTTGATCAAAGTCAACCCAGGCCTGCAACAGACCTTGCCCCGCCACTGTCACTGGAACATTAGTGCCCCATGGATCCAGTGGATTGAGGAAACCGACGATATCCTCAGTCAACGCGTCTGTTGGATCTGTCCCCGGCGTGACAAAGACAATTTTATCTGACACACCATCATCAAACAGTCCAACAGCGATCCCATCCTCGTCATCCAATGCATCCAGTGTCAGTTCCGTAGTTCCTGCCGTGTGGTTAACAGCACCTTGGAAAAACCGGACAGCGAACTCTGTTTGCATACTGCCAGCCAACAAGCCGGTAATTTCGCTCTCAGTCGCTCCACTTTGATAAACCACCGGAATGCGACCGTATCCCGTCGTACTTCCACCTTCTGGCACCAGTTCAAAAACAAGGGTCATCGACTCGGTGGTCAGGGACAACGTGTCACCTACCTCCGGCAATGAGGTCAACTCAACCGTTGCCTGCTGCGTTCCCGAACCGGTAACAAGGAAGGGGCCGTTACCAGGTTCACCGGGGTTTCCTGTGACATCGATGATGGCCGTGTCATCCTCATCGACCACGAGAGCATCGAATTCACCGTCAACATATTTCCCCAACCTTGGCGTCGATCCCTCGATGATTGCATGCCGTGGACCATCATCAGCAATCAGAGTTGCATAGGATTCCTCTGCATCACCAAAATCAATCTCAACCTGTGGCATGATCACAGTGAATTGTGTCGAACCGTCCGTCTGATTGGGTCGCAATCGATTCCCGACGCGGTCCGCAATCAGCGTATTGTCCAGCTCAATCGTATACACGCCGGTGGGCTCCCAAAGTGTCGACAGAGGTGTCAACAACAAGACACCTGTCAACTCGTTGTAGCCAACGATGTAATCAACACCCTCTTCAAGGAATTCCCGATTCCGAGAAATGGTAATCGCTCTTGCCGATACGTTCGGATCGTTTGGATCGTCGACGGTCAAGTTGTCGACGCCTGTTCCCTGGAATGGCGAATTCGGTCCTGGCCCATCTCCCAGCAGAATGGTGAAGTTTTCCAAAAGAGGATCCGTCACGCGAACGATCGTAGTCGTCGGATCAGTGTCCTCGCCCAGAGCATCGTTATCAGCAGGATTCAACAAAACCGCGTAAGGAGCGTCGGTATCGGCTCGATCAGTTGCACCTCGATCCTTGAAGATTGCGGAGCCCCCACCGCCCAGACCCGCATTCGAGTCAACGCGCAGTTGTCCGTAGATATCTCGATCCGGCGCAAAGATGGGAGAGGCCGGCAGTCCAATTTCCGTCTTAAAGTTAAGATAATTAAGCCGGTCTTGCTCGGTGTTCTGCGAACTGTCAACCGCCAGCGAACCAGACTCAAGAATGTAGTTCCCGTTACTGGCATCCAGGAACAGCGCATCGCCAGTCGCTGCCAAGATTGCATCGGTGCCCACCGTTCCATTATTGTTATTGTTCTGGAAGAAGTTGGACTTAACGACGGATTGAATACCGGTACCATTAATTCCGTTTGCTAAATCCGTCAGCAGATTGTTGATGAGCGTCGGACTAGTCCGACCTTCCAGGCTGACACCAACACCAGTTCTACCCTCACCCACGATGGTGTTGTTGACGATTCTTCCGAAGCTGACAGGACGATTTGGATTCGCGGCCGCTTCACCTGCGAACCTGATCCCGGATGATCCTGCGATCACATTATTTTGAATAACAACACCGGGCACGAGATTCCCAGCATTCAGCTGAGGAAATTGGATCACTGACCCGGGGTGCGGGACATTTCCACCTGCCTGTGTTACCCCCGGCTGAATGTTCACCCCACGCACTTGTGAGTCAGTGATGAAGTTCGAATCAATGATGAAAACGCCTTGTACTCGCTCACGATTGCGATCGGCATCAATACCACCGGGAACAATCGTGTTGTCATTTTGCGCATCATCGGCCTCATTCAGAACGTCTTCGACGACATACCGCAGATTAGTGTCAAACACTCTGCCGGAATCAATGTAGGGNGCAGCAACCTCGAAGACGATGTACTGATCCTCGGTTCGTCGAACTTCAAGCTGGTATTGCCCAAACGCTGGATTATTAAATCCAACAGGATTCGGCACTACCTCAACAATTGCAGAATCCGCGACCGCACCAGTGACCATTTCTCCGCGTTCCGCATAACCGATGATAATATCATCGATATAGAACCCTTCATGATTGTTATTGGTACTGCGGAGAGAACGCGACGGATCGCTTAGTTCACCGAACCGATCATTAATACTGTGCCCCCCAGCACCATCAACGTCGGTACCCAAGCTAAACGTTTCACTCATCATCCCGGCGGTACTAAAGTCAAATCGCAACTGCAAATTTGATTTTCCCGCATAAGTGGATAAATCAACACGAGCTTGACGCCATTGTCCCGTATTGTCATGCAATTCCTGCCGCAATTGCTGGTTCTCAGGACGAGGGGTCTCCGAATTTAGTCCATCATCTGAGAATTGGGACGTGAAGAATGGAAGTTCATTCACAACTTCGGGGTTGGGTGGTACGCTAAGCGCTGAGTTACTGGTTGTAACAAGTTCCCAATTATTTGTCCCGTTCTCACTGATGTAGACGCGAGCACTATCCCGAAACGGGTCGCTCGGCTCGTCGCGCGGGACATGGTCTGCTCCGCCCCCATGTCCCTCTGTTTCCAAGAAGTAATTGAAATAAAGAGTTGGCCGATCGTGATAGTTCGAGTTCGCCAAGTTAAAGGTGGCCGTATCCAAGGAACCATACCCACCACCTGGCATGTTGTATGTGCCCGCAATTAGTGGATTACTGGCAAGATCTTCTGCAATGTCCGGGTTAAGAATTCCATGTTGGGTTCCTCCGTCAGCTGCCTCGATACCGAAGTAGAGACTCAAACCTCCCTCGGCAGCCTCGCGTGAGGAATCAGGAGCAGCATTCACACCGTGTCCCGCATCAC
>DOPG01000375.1 GCA_003513555.1 Rhodopirellula sp.
GCATCATTCCGTACCAAGCGTTGATTGCCTCCGAGGACGACTCTTGGTTGTTTCCATCACCAAATTTTGCATGCCCTGACGCCCAAGAGTGTCCTGCATACACATCAAAGCAGCGCAGTCTCGGAAACAACTCGTCGTTAGCGTTACCGGAAGCAATATCACGAACAAGCAGATCTACCATTTTCCGCCACTTGATGCCCCACTCGGGACGACGTCTCGCAACCTCAGCAGCGGCGCGAATGAAATAGCCATAATGAAAGTGATGGTCATTAAGCTCGGCGTCACTGCCGTACGACGCGGGGCTGCCGATCAAAGTTCCCCAATTCCTGTCGTAGAAAAACATCCCCTCTTTTTCATTGGGCGAGGCAACGAACCAATCCTCCAAACGACTTCGTATCTCATCAATGAACTCCTGCTCCATCCGCTCTTCGCCCAGCACTTCCGCTATCCCTGCGAGAGTAGTCAGTTTCCCCAGATGCTTCCCTTCCCAATAGGTGTCCGCGGTTTTGGGCGTCGGAAGTCCAGCTTCCTGTGTTAGGTATGCAATCAATCGTTGCCGCTCGGTATCTCCACCAACTGGAAGCATCGGTAGCACGCCCTGTAGGGGAATTCGCGTTCGAAATCCTTTTCCTTTGCCGAGTTTCATTTTTCCACGCACCGACTCGTACGCCAACTCAGTCAAAGGATTCGCGAGGTATTTCCACTGATGGGGATAGGTTGCGAAAAGCGTACCTGCTGGTTGTGCATCCCCAAGCGAATCTACTTCGAAGCGATAGTCTGTAATGAGGTGCCCTTGTTCAACTTTGTACTGCGTTTCGCTCCCCACGACATGATTGTGCGCGTACTTGGCAAACATGCGCAAGGTCTGCTCGCTCGGGTCGGGTAAGAGCGCTACACTAAAGTAATCCTTCTTCGTTTCACTGACGTATGTGGCGGTCCCAGTGCCATTCCACTTGGAACCCGCAGCCCCAAAGATCCCGTAGTGGTTGCCCCGGACGGTGATTCCTAGTACGGAATCACTAAGTTTCATGAACACAGTGGGTGCGTGCGCAAAACGGAGGCGTGGCCTGCCCCCAACAAGCCTGCAAAAAACAAAGGGACTCCCATGTCCGATCGTCATCCTCAGTACGCTCTCGCCTGATTTCTGGACACCAGTGATAAACCATTGCGAATTTGAATCCAACAGAGTCGAGCCGGCAGCCTCTATCTCACTATGTCCAATCACAATGTCCCCATGACTTGACACTCCGCCCCCCATAATAGCATCGTCGCTGCTGACCATTGCGGCACCGGGGTACGCTATCGCCAGCCCCGCGTCACAGAACACCGCCCCCATCGGATGCGGAAACATATTCTGCGAATGCTTTTCCCAAACCAGCGAGCTGTACCACTGATTCGTTGGTGCGGCACCTTGGAAACGCTCGGATATGTAAATTGTGTCCGGAAGCGGCTTGCAGCCCTCAGGTCTTTCCGTCGCGTACCCACCCGCAGGTGCAGCATCAACTACCAAATGGCCTCCCCCAGCTGCCAGATAGGCAATTGCCAAACATCTTAGAACTCTCATCAGGTTAAACCCTTGGTTTTTCGACTCTTTAGCATCCATTCTTCTTTTGATTCCCCAGTACGGTCTTCTGCGTCTTAATTTTGTACAAATCAGAGCCTATTGGGCCATTTAACTTAGCATGCGAAAAGTAGGGGTAGCAACGACGTCACTGCCATCATGAAGCACATCGAATTGGGTGGCATGCTTAGGCTCCTCAAGACGCCATGGTCCAGCATCGGGAATTTCCCTGAAGCAGGAGATCGGAAGCGATCAGTCTCTAAAACACGGACGGTACGCCAGCTAATCGATCTTCTTGGAAAGAGACGTTGCCGAATGGCAGGCGAAGCCATTTTTAGGACGTTTGGCCTCCGTTTTTTACAGCTGAGATGCGGGCAATGCACCACTTCCCTCCTCTCGAGAGATCAATCAGCACCGATATGCAATGACACGTGCACGAGGCTTCGCCGGTTTGGAAGCGGTGTGCAAAAGCCCGGGATTCTCGTTCAACAGGCGTTGAACGCTACGGCTTTTACGTCTTTCTATTCCACGGGGATGCGACGCTCGCTGTGCCCGATGCTGCGAGAGCCCTAAGGAAGGGCTGGAACGGACCTAAGCCAGAAAAAAAGAGGTGTCCGATATAAATTAGTTTTTGGGAAATCAGGAACGCCCCCCCTGACCAGGCCAGGTTTCCCACGCGTTCCTTTGTGGTTTCCAGCTATCTGTAACTTCAGAATACATCATTAACGCGTATTGCAAACACAGGCCCTTCCCAAACCAAGCCACCCCAGCAGCTAAGAAAACAAAAAGGATGCAGCAAGATATCCAGGCATTACCGGCTCGGTCATTGTCGGCCTCGTAGGCAACTGCATCCGATCCCGTGTTCTATGGAATTCTGGAGCAGCGTGGTTCCAGCGCCATTGCTTTGCCAGTAAAAAGGTCGCCTTGGCTCGGGACTTCCGAAGCGATTCATACGGTTTGCTTCGTAAATTTCGCCGTTTGCGACCACGTGTTGGATCTGTTCCGTCTCTCTTATATTTTCGGAGGGATCTGCCCCGCTGCTGAAGATCACCAGGTCAGCAAGCTTGCCGACCTCGACGGAACCAAGGTCACCATCTAATCCTAGGTATTTCGCGCCATTGATGGTCCCGCACGTGAGCGCCTGCATTGGCGTCATGCCACCTTGGACAAAACTCCACATTTCCCAGTGCGTGCAGATGCCGTTTAACTGCCCATGTCCGCCAGCCTGTACCAAACCACCCTGCTCAACCACTTGCCGAGCAATTTCTGCCACCTTAATGTGATTGTAATCCTCATCAGGAGATTTCTGCCGCCGCCGAGCACGTGGGTTAAGCACATAGGGTGGAATGAAGGTTTGCAACCTTGGATGCAGCCAGAGGTCATCAATCTGGTACCAGTACTGCTCCCCCGAAATCCCACCATAAGCCACGTTGAGTGTTGGGGTATAACCAACCCCGGTACCTCGCCACAGGTCCATGACATCGTCATAGGCAGTCTGCACAGGCAGTGTGTGTTCAATTCCAGTATGACCGTCCACAATCATCGTCATGTTGTGCATAAAGGTCGATCCACCCTCTGGGACCACCATCATTTCAAGTTCACGGGCCGCCTGCAAAACCTGTTGTCGCTGATCACGACGGGGTTGGTTGTAACTCTTTACGGTGAACGCTCCGACTGCTTTCATCCGCCTTAAATGAAACATCGCATCATCGAGGCTGTTGATTTCAGCTTTCGTCGCACTTGTTGCTCCATACAAGATGGTCCCAGTCGAGAAGGTTCGCGGTGCAGCGATTAACCCAGCCTTGGTCATTTCACTAGCAGCAAAGATACTGTGAGTCTGATTACTTGGATCATGAATGGTCGTAACTCCAAACGCCAAACGTGCGTAATCCACCCAGTTTTGCTTCGGAGTCATGCCGTTTGCGGCCTGTGAGCCATGGGCGTGAGTGTCAATGAATCCCGGCCCTACCACCTGCCCCTTTGCATCGTAAACGTAAGCATCTTCTGGAATTTGGACCTGCTCCGACTTGCCCACCGCAACAATCCGGTTCCCATCAATCAAGACGGTCCCGGACTCAATCACACCTTCGGTTGCCATGGTCAGAATTCGGGCATTCACGATCGCTTTTTTTCCGCTCGGCTTCGCATGCTTTGCGCTGAAGCCAATTGCTTGTTGGTCTGGGTCTGCATCGGGCTCGGTGAGATCCTTGGAAAAGAGTTCAGCGCCCAAGCTCCAGTGAATCGTGTCTGAATCGCCCGAGAAGTGTATGAAATCCCCGGCCTCACTACTCACGCGTTGAGTCGGTAACCCCTTCCCGTTGGGCCCCACTTTGATACTCCGCCCGGACTGCACAAATGGCGCAACATAAACGTGAAATCGTTCAATGAACGCAATGCGATTCGAATCGGGCGAGACACAATACTCGGTTGCCCAGGTGCTGCTGTAGTGTGTCCGTTCCTCATTTCCCGAGAGGGAAATCGAACGCAACTCAAGATTATCAGCTTCTTTGTCGGAGTTCTTTTGCTGAAAAAAGACACGATCCTGCTGCTTACCAAACTGTGGCCGAAACCCCGTTTTTGAGAGGCGAGTTGCCTCGCCGTCACGCAATGGAATTGAGTACAGTCCAGTGTCACGAGACCAAAGCGGGCTGGTGATACCGCCCCCAGCTTGTTTTCGATAAACTATAAGTCGTCCATCTGGCGAAAAGACTGGATCAACATAGTGGCCGGGGTTGGGCGTCACGACCCAATTCTCGTTTTCAGCTGAAGCGATTGATGCGATGCGGACACTTCCAAGTGTTCCATCATTCCAAGTGGTGTAAACAACGTATTTGCCGTCTCGAGAAAAACTCGGGCAGAATTCAAAATCGGTTTCTTGATTTGTTAGACGTTTTGGCTCCCCGTTCGGGAGCTCCCGTATGTAGATATGTCCCAGCGCTTGGTATGCCACTCGATCACCTCTGGGAGAAACGGTTACCCAACGCAACATTTTCACGTCAAAAGTTTCTCGCCCTATTTTCTGAGAAAAACGCACCGCTGGCTTAATGTCACGATGATCCTTGATGTGAAACGGAATCACCTCGGCGGTCCCAGCCTCCACATCAATCTTTCGGATCTTCCCCTTGGCCCATGCAACGATTGCATCACCACCTGGCATCCATGCGAAATGGGGATAAACACCATGGATTGCCCACGCTTCTTGCATGTCCCGTTCAAGCAGGTCGTATACCAGACGCACCGCCCCCGATTGCAGATCATAGAGATGCAACCCCGTTTTTGCCCCTACTCTTCGAACGAAAGCTAATTGCTTCCCGTCCGGCGACGGCGTTGGCCGGCATGCGCCTCCAGAGCCCCGTAACAGTACCTCTGTTTCACCACTTTCGAGATCAAGACGCTTGATTGCGTAAATACCTTTGATCGAATCTTTGTCGTATTCAAAATCGCTACCCGGCGTCACGTCTTGTGAGTAGTAAAGATACCGACCATCTGGCGAGAACACAGACTCATTAACGTCCTTCTGATCGCTGACACGATTGGTGAGGGGGACTCCCGCCGTCGATTTCAAATTCAAGGAATCTTTGTGGTACATCCAAATTTCGCCAGCCCCCAAGGAACGGCGACTTGTAAAGTGCTTTCGCCCCACCAGATAGTCCCCGTCCGGCGACCATGAAGCACCATTGATCAGACGATACGACTCCTGAGTCACTTGGATGGGTACTTCTGAGTCAAGAGAAAGAACCCAGAGGTTATCCCCTGCTTTTTTTTCAGCGCCTGTTCGGTCACTCGTAAAGGCCACTTCCTTACCACTTGGGCTGTAAACGGGTTGCATGTCCCATGCGATCCCCGACGTCAGTTTTGTCGGCAAGCCGCGTCCGTCTTTACCGTCTGCGCCCTCAATCGGCATCTCATACAAATCACCGAGCAAATCAAATACCAGCTTCTTGCCATCTGGGCTAACATCAACCGTGATCCAAGTGCCCTCAGTCGTATCGATAGCTTGCTCGACCGTCTTTCCGGGTGTTTCTTCGATATCCCAATCCGCTGGCTCAGCGTCGATTTCGTCAGCACCAGTCGCAGAACCATTTCCATTTTCAGCAATCACCAAACTGGGGAAAGCTGCCAGAATGCAAATGAGCAAAACGCGGTTTAAAATGAACACTTTTACACTCACAGGTTTTACACAAGGAAAAATTCACCCGATTCAGGAATCGGCTACCTGTAGCTTACTCGAATACGCGAAAACGTCGATGTGGCGAACAACCGGAACGCCGACACACGCTCGTCCCTCACAGCCCATAGTAAGCTTTCTGCCGCAGAAGAAATTGATCAGTGAATTCATCACCACAGCGTTCCGATTCCAGTCTGCCCGGACCGGCCCCCCCAAACTTTCGCCAGAAGCGTGCCGAGAAACCTGAATAAAGCAGAAAAAGCAAAGCGGAGGCGCGCAATTCAACCGGCCGAGTTCACCGGTGGTGCCGCCCCCCAATCTCACCCGTTGATGTCTTTCGGTTTCCCACCAATCGTACTCACGAGCAGACCTTCCATCAGACCGGTCATCATTTCTGCAAAGTAGCATCGTTCAGCACACGCACCACCTAACAGAACGCATTATGAACTTGCCGATGTACCCCACCATGTTCGATCGATACAAAAAAAGCCCATCCCAAATGGGATAGGCTTGCTCTGCTAAGAACGCTGCGAACCACCTAGCCGCCCGCAGGCAATCCGCGGTCTTCAAGCGAACTCGCTGTTAGAATCGAATCGTGAAACGTGAGCTCCCGCCGCCGATTGTAATTCCTCGACTACGAGAACTGGGCCATGACTGGTAGTACCTCGTGTCGACACGTCCGAACGACCTCTCGGGACCGACGTGGTTGTCGTAATGTCGAACGCGATTCAAAGAGCGAACGTCATCCTGCAGATGGTGAATGTTTAGTTCCATCGAATGCATTAAACGGCGGACATGCAACGTCGACCCACTAAGCCGACGATGGCCACGAAAGCAATCATCCTCGGCATGTTCAAGAGTCCTTTCCAGATGATGGAACGCTGAATCGAGTTGACGTAAGTCCGCCTCCAAATGAGCAATACAGCCATGATTGTGGGCAACTTTGTGCATGTGCTCAGCGAGACGCGAGAGACGCCTTGAGTCGGCAAGCAAATGACCGTACTCAGGCGTGAACCGGTAAGCTGACATCTCTCTTTCAAGCTGCCGAGCCTGCCGCTCAACTGTGACTGCTAGCTGATCAATGTGATGGTAAGTGTCAGCGAATGCGGTCCCCGAAAGAGCGGAACACGCCAAAGTGAGTACAGCTGCAGTCTTTGCGAATAATGTCATGGCCATGCCTTTACTTTGATGGAGCGGGTGTTGTCTGGGTAACCAACAAAGCAGCGGCCGTGCCAAAAGCAAAGATTCACCGGCATATAACTGCGATACGCGCCTCCAATGCGTGAAAACACGTGTTTCACGACAGCGGCCTTGCTTGCACCCCACAATTATCCGTGTCACCCATTTGATGGCGCGTTTTTGAATC
>DOPG01000159.1:0-2195 GCA_003513555.1 Rhodopirellula sp.
CCTCGCACTGGTGGTTGGGAGGTTCTGTATCGAATCGATGGCGTGCTTTCGGTAGGAGGGTTTTTAGCGGGGGGAGGCTCGGGGGACCCTGTCGCCCGGTTGATGGTTCTGGCTGGGCTGCCGACCTATCGTAGCGGGACTCCGATGGAAGGGCGTTTGGTATGGGGAGCGGAAATGCAGGCCGAACGTTTCTCCATGCGATTGGGCGTTTTCCCGACGGTGCATGGGCCGCGGGGCGTTGTGCGTATTCTGCGGCTGGAGGGATTGCATCAGAAAATATCTCTGCTTGGCCTCAAGAAGAATCAGCAGATGACGCTAACAGCACTTTGCGAGCAAACCAGTGGCTTGGTCTTGCTCTCTGGGCCAGCTGGAAGTGGAAAAACCACGACCATGTATGCCCTGCTACGCGAAATTGCCGCGAAACGGCCTAGACGCAGCGTGATGACGATTGAGGATCCCGTCGAAACAGTGGTTGAATCGATCAGCCAAAGTGAACTTGATCCCGTCACGGGGCTGACTCTTGGCAGCGCCTTGAGAAGCGCAGTGCGGCAGGACAGCGAAGTACTGCTTTTGAGCGAGATACGCGATCCCGAGACCGCAGAGGCGGCGGTTCAGGCATCGCTGACGGGGCATCTGATTTTTTCGTCCCTGCACAGCACGGATGTGGCATCTACTTTGAGACGCCTCACGCAACTCGGTGTACCCCATCATCTGGTCAGAAGCGGGCTGCGAGCGGTGATCAACCAAAGACTGCTGAGGAAAATTTGCAAAACGTGTCAGGAAGGAAACGCAAACGCAGCCCACATGGATGCCGAGGTAGCAGGCGAAGCGCAAGTGGCAGCGAATGATGCTAACGCTTCATGTCGAGTTTGTGCTGGTACCGGGTATCACGGTAGGTTCGCGATCGCAGAGATCGTTCGCTTTGACACCAGCGATCCTGTGGGAGAGGCGTTAGGAGATACCTTGCAAGCAGGCGATTCGATTCAGACCATGCGGGCGGTGGCCCGCGAACAAGGAGCGCTTGATCTGCACGATATTGCTGCATCGTACGTCGAGCGTGGTGTCACCGACACCGCCGAGGTTTATCGAGTGCTTGGGAAACGCGAAATCCCGCCCGCAAGAGAATCACAATGAGAAGCGGGATAACTCATCGCGTAAATAGTTGGCTGGTTCGGCATTGCGGACGACGTCAGATTCAGGTTGGCAGTGGGTGACGGTATCGGCGCCCGTTCGTTGGATGGAAGCCGTTCAGGATGAACTAGCGTAGCGGTGCAGAAAAGCTGCAGCGGTTTCAGCTACAAATTGTAAGTCTTCAGGGGCATTTACAAGCAAGTGGTCAGCGTTTCGAAGTGCAATCAGGCTGGGCATCTGCGAATTCCCAGGCGCGTTTTGGATCAGTCCCATGATCCTCAAGGCATGATCGAAATTGACTGTTTCATCGTGGGGCGAGTGGAACAGCAAAGTGGCGGCTTTGATTCCGGGGATCATGGCGGGCAAGTCGTGTCCACGAAAGTCTGCCAACATCTGTCGTTCTATTTCCCAGCGGATACCGCCGATGGTGACACTTCCCCTGCCAAGTTTTTCGATGTTTGGATCACGTCGTGATAACAACTGGGCCAGATGCTTGGTGTCGCTGGGGGCAGCCAGCGTGATCACGGCTTTGAGCTGGGCAGAATCAAGTTCCGAGAGTTGACCTGCATGAGCAAGCGACACGGCACCACCGAAACTGTGTCCCATTAACGCTGTCACCCGTCCAAGCTCGGTATTAGCAAAGCGGATGGCGGCTGATAGGTCTGCTTGATTGGTGCTGAAATTGGTTTTTGCAAAGTCACCATCGCTGCCACCTAAGCCCGTCATGTCATAACGCAGCACGGCGATGCCATGCTCGGAAAGAGTTCGAGAAATGCGGACAATCGCCTTTAGATCTTTGTTGCAGGTGAAGCAATGACTGAACACCACGATTGGCGGCGATGGCCGGCTGACACCGTCCGGGGCCGGGCGGTCGATGATCCCTGCGAGTCGATATCCGTTGCCGCCTGGGAAATTCACGCGATATGATTTTCGTGACAAGTGCCGAAGTTCCGTTTTGGGATGACCTGTGAGGGGTGACGAAGACGGTGCTGGACGATATTCATTCGAGCTCGAAGACCCGTAGGGCTTCGTGTCCAAGGTTCAAGGCTCAGAGTTCAAGGCTC
>DOPG01000159.1:2409-4016 GCA_003513555.1 Rhodopirellula sp.
TCAAGGCTCAGAGTTCAAGGCTCAGTTTGTGCTGCATAAACTTGAACTTGTGGGGGCAATCGGAGGGGCGTGTTACCGGACGTTTGGGCGATGTTGGCTAAGTGGCAGCAACTCTCGTGCGGCAAAGACGCATGGCTGGGCCGGCGATGCTCATCAGCTACCGACCCAAACCCGAAGCAAGGGATGATTTCCATCCGCTCCTTGGCCTCTTCGTATTCGAAGCTGTGTGCTTAGGTGTGATGTTATGGAACGGTGTGAACGAATAGAGACAGATCGTTACGTGATGTGCTACTCCCTGGCAGAGATGCCTTGGTGGAGACCGAAGGTGCCCTATTTGTTTGGCTACGCTGAATCAACTCGCTTCGATGCGACCTGCCTTGAAGGCTTCTGCCATTGCTTTCGGAACTTCAGCTTCGGAAAGCACATATTGCGATCGATTCTCTGCCACCCGTGCTTTCATCTGCTGTTCTTCCGCAATCGCTTCGGCGCGTCGTCGCTCTGCCTGTGCACGGGCGACTCGCGTGTCTGCTTCCGCTTGGTCGCTTTGCAGACGAGCTCCAATGTTCTCACCTACGTCAATATCGGCGATGTCGATCGAAACGATCTCGAATGCTGTTTGAGCATCCAGTCCGCGCGAGAGAACCACGCGCGTGATCATGTCAGGATTCTCGAGAACATTAAAATGTGTGTCGGCTGATCCGATCGAACTAATGATTGCTTCACCGACGCGTGCAATGATCGTATCTTCGGTGGCTCCGCCGATCAGTTGAGCGATGTTAGTGCGGACCGTCACTCGCGCTCGCACGCGAAGCTCGATTCCATTCTTGGTAATCGCGCTCAGTGTCGTTTTACCGCTGCGCGTGGGGTCTGGGCAGTCAATTACCTTGGGGTACACGCTGGTCTGAACAGCATCCAGAACGTCTCGTCCGGCAAGGTCAATCGCTGCGGCTTGGTCAAAGTCGAGAGGGATTTCCGCGCGGTGTGCTGCAATGATTGCATGAATAACATTCATTACATTGCCACCGGCCAGGTAGTGAGCCTCGAGACGCCGCGTACTGATGCCAGTTTCACGGTTGGTGTCGAGTTCGGCTTGTGCTGACATCACCTTGGCTTGGACAACCACATTTGGATTGACCTTGGTAAAGTGCATGCGAATCAAACTGTGCAGTTGTACATCTGCGGCCGACATGTAAGCCTGAAACCAAAGTTTCCAATATCTGGCGATGAAGAAGAGAGCGATGAGCCCGAGGAAGCCGAATACCCCCACGATGCCCCAGAAAATAGCGCTACCCCCCGTCTTGTCTTGTCCCAAGAGGAAGAACTCGTTGATGGCTAGAATCTCGTAGGCGGCTGCGTGTCCAAGCAGACTTGGCTGATGGGTCAAGTCACTGAGGATCAATGTCATGAGGTTGCCTTTCCAAACGTGCGAACAATCTTCTTCACAGCTAATGATAGGGTTGCAGGGACCTGCTGGAAAGCCTGCCGTCAAGTGGGGGGGCACCAAGCATGGAGTTCACGCGACCCGCCTAGCATGGGTGAGCGGGGTTCGGGGCTGAGTACGAAGTTAAGTCGATCAGCGGCGAGGGTCCGCCCGCTCACCTTTGATC
>DOPG01000159.1:4270-10458 GCA_003513555.1 Rhodopirellula sp.
GCGGCACGCTTGAGGAGCTGGCTAGGATGCAGCGAAAATGTGAGGTGGATCAGAACGATGTCGGCGGAGGTTATCTAAATAAGCGGTTTTACCTGTGATTTTCAGCAAACACTATGCTGCCGGTGAAGTCCAACGATGTGTTTGACGGTACCTGGCACGCGTCGGGCCGGGTTGGTTCGTGCAGCTTGTCGGGGCGAATTTTGACCGTGTTGGAAGCCAGCTCTCGTTGAACGCCCCAACATGGAAAATTTCCGTGTGGGAATCGAAGATGAACGCGTTGTTGGTGAGGGAGATTGCCTGATTCTACGTACACCGGGCGAGCTTGCCGTGTTTCTAATCGGCCCACGGAGAATCCTGCCCTTGCCGTTTGACAACGCCGTCACCCGTTCCATCTTGGTGTTCACTGTCGGCGGGTAGTTGATTGCCAACGCGACGTGTAACAGCCGGTCAACCTCCGTGTTGCCGCTCGTCGCGGTGCAGGACCCAGGTGGAACGGGTTCCGGTAGCCGGCGAAAACGGCGATTCTAGACAAATTTTTTGAGAATATTTGCGACCATCTCCGGGTCGTCTTTTTCCCGTAAGTGCTCGATCTGATCGGCCGGTAGACCGACTTTCTCTAAATGGCTCGCGAGTCGTTTCCAGATGGTTACCCGCTTTTTTCCCTCGCTGAGGTACAGCTCGGTGATGGCTTCCTGTGCTTTCTGCAGACCGATTGCATCTCGATTGCGATAGTAGTTTTTGATAATCTTTTCTTGGTGACTGCTGCGTTCGGGTGGCATCGGAGGATTCTCAGCGAAGGCGGGTTGCGTATTTTCGGAACTGACCCGATTATCGGCTTTTGAGACGAGGATCTATAGCTGTGTTGCCGTGATTAGGTCCGCGGGTCGGGCATCGATTCAACTTTCGTCATTATTAAATAAGAGTGAGCAGGGAATGACCGTTTGCCGTGGAGTTCGTGGTGCAACCACCGTTGAGTCGGACGATCGAGACCAGATCCTCCTTGCGACGCGTCAGATGCTGGCCTTGATGATTCGCCGCAATGAGATCGAAGCGACGGATGTCGCTAGCGTGATATTCACTGTCACGCACGATTTGACTGCTGAGTTTCCAGCTTTGGCGGCGAGGCAACTGGGCTGGCTCGAGGTGCCCTTGCTGTGCGCCTACGAACTGTCGGTACCCGACTCACTGCCGTTTTGTATCCGCATGATGCTGCACTGGAATACCGACAAAGAGCAAACCGATATCCAACACATTTATTTGCATGAGGCCAAGAAACTTCGGCCCGATCTGAACGTTTTGCCGCCTGTTGATTTCGAGGAATTGGAAAGTTGGATCAACGAGCACATGTGTGAGGGATGATAGATTGACCGGGAGAACAAAAATTCGGTGGGTCTCACATCCTGAGTTAAGTGCCGCGCATGCTGCTTATCTGGTCGCGAGTCGCGTTCAGTGCAATGATCAGAAAACTGAACAAACGCAGATTCAGCCGGTGACTGAGGTCAACAATCGCTTGTTTGCGTCCGCAGTCGATGTAAGTCAATTCTGGCAGCAGTATCTGTTGCAGATTCTTTCGGATGTGCCGCTGGAGCGTGCGTGCGGTGTCGCTTTGTTATCAGCGGGCGCGAACGAAATGCAGGTCGACCAAACCACGAAAGCAATCGTGAATCGAATGTCGGATGCGCGGCTCGCGTTCAATCATCGTTACCCCAAGATCGCTGAACAACTTGATTTGCGAGCGAGACCACTCAGGGAACGGTGGGAAACGTATGGCCCAGGATTGCTGAATCAAGTAGGGAAACAAATCTGGGGCGATAGTCCACCTGAGGACTGGTGGATGCCGAATGTGACCGCGCTGATGGTGCAACCGATACGTGGTGGGGACGGCGGTTGCGACGCCAGCAGTTCAAGGTTGTGGCTGGAGGCGATGCTCACCGATGTCGACCCGCGTGTGCCCGAAGTTTTACGAGTGGCGTGGCTGGTGACCGCCATGGCGATCGAAAACTACACCCGACAAACGTCCGGGGATTTGCGTTTGATGCGGCCTTGGTCGCTCGTGTCTGTCCCACTCGTGCTAAAGGCCGGGAGCGAAATGGAGCTTTTCCGAGGCGATGAACTACCCATTTGTGAAGCGATGAAAGTGTGGCGATTTGGCGACGAACAGGTGGCCGAGATCGTATCACAGTGGTGGACGCTTCAATCAGATAGCACCGCTCCCATGCCTGCACGGTTGCAACGCTTGGATGAAATGCTTCCCCAAGGATCGCCGCGAGTTGATGTGGAAGATACAGTTTAGAAAATGCAACCGTGGAAAGGTGAGTTGACGCCCTGTAAGCTTTTCCCTTCGTCCGCCAATTCGGTGCCGCAGCTGTGGGCCTTAATCCCCGGCGGCATCAATACGGTACGTTCAACGCGTCGCACAAGAAGGTCATGAATGGTTTGGCTGCTTTCACTTGGGTCTTCAGCTGGTCGACAAAGTCTGGGGCGCAAATTTCTGAAATTTCGAGTGGAGCCGTGCCAATGAAATCGATTCGCCTTAAGTCTTGAATTTGCGGATGATCTCGCGGAATTCCCCTAGGCGCTGTCTGCAGGGAATCGCCCGCCAACTCAAAGTGTTGACGAAAACGCTTGTTCGTGACGCAACGTTTCCATCCAGCTGGGTGCTCCTCAATCGCAGACCGGATCGCAACGAGAGCACTTCGCTGGGGCCGCCAACAACCAACACCCAAGAACGATGCTCGTGGGTCCAGGTGAAGATAAACGCCGGGAGCATGGATGGTACCGTCGGCCTCATGCCGAAATGAGATGCCGACCGCCGTTTTGTATGGCGTTTTGTCCCGCGAAAAGCGTGTGTCTTTGTAGATCCGCATCACAGAGCCTCCGTGTCGTTTTGGGGCTGCAAGCAACATTGGCGCAAGTTTCGCAAGTGGTTGCACTAACTGGCTGACCAGCTCTACCGACGGGTCAAGAACGTCGGAATCGTATCGTCCCTTGTTCGCCTTGAACCAATCCCTGCGATTGTTGACCGAAAGATCAGACAGGAATTCAAATAGTTGAGGGGTAATCGGTGACATGAGGGCTTTGGAAATGGTGAATGGACTGGGGCGGCTGTATCGAATATCCGCCCGTACAGAAGGGCCTTGATCGAATCGGAGCGGCAGGAATCAATGGATCCACTCAGTTATGAACAGGATCGCCGTAGAATTGCCGTCAATTTGACGTTGCTCGGTTATACTAGAGGACCTCAAATAGTTTCGTGGCGTGGTAAACCAGTGAACAGGCCAGGCATCTGAAGGATTCCGGCTTGTTCATTACTTGTGGGCATCGCCAACTTGCGTGTTCACCCAAAGACATCGCGTGCCAAGTGAGATCTGTCTCCGAGTGGCGGCTGGCAAAGCACGATGACCAGCACGGATCTAGCGTTGTAGTTGCATCAACCATTCGTTTCAAACTCCTATCGACCTGCGTTCCATTGTACGAACACGGCATCTTCCGAATCACCGCTGCGTCGCCCGCAATGGCCGTCGCCAACCCGCTGGCGAATGCGCATGCGTCCATCGAAATGATCGACGAGGCGGATGCTGACTTGATTGTGCTACCCGAACTTGGGCTGTCAGGTTACACGTGCGGAGATTTGTTTGCGACCGAAGGGTTGCTGCGTGGATGTCTGGATGCGCTGAGCGAAATCGTTGCACACACTTCAGGTCATGGGGCCATGGTGGTAGTGGGACTACCCTTGTCGGTTCAAAACGCATTGATGAATTGTGCTGTGCTGGCAGCAGAGGGGCGGATTTGCGGCATTGTGCCCAAAAGCTTTTTGCCGAATTATCGCGAGTTCTACGAGCAGCGACATTTTCGAGCAGCATCAGCGGTTGACCCCGAAGTTGTCGAGGTATTGGGTCAGCACGTTCCCTTTGGTACCGACTTGTTGTTTTCACGTGGTGAAGCAAACATCGGCGTTGAGATTTGCGAAGACCTCTGGATGCCGATTCCCCCCAGCAGTCATGCTGCACTTGCAGGGGCAAATGTTCTGGTGAATTTGTCGGCCAGTAACGAGACGATCGGCAAGGCAGTTTGGCGGCGGGATCTCGTTCGAAGCCAATCCGGTAGATGTTTGGCAGCGTATGCGTATGCATCTGCCGGGGCCGGGGAATCCACCTCGGACCTGGTGTTTGGTGGGCACTGCATGATTGCGGAAAACGGGTCGATGCTGGGTGAGTCACGTCGTATCGGCGATGGGATTGATCCCGTGGTTGTGCCGTCCATGAGCGTAACTGGCGATATTGATTTGCAGCGTTTAGCACATGATCGGCAGGTGACCGTTTCTTTTGATGATGCAAGAACGCAGCAGCATGAATTCCGAAAGGTGGATTGCAATCCGGAACGCAACGCTCGGCCGAAACTGCGGCCCGATCTGAAAAGAGCGGTCGATGGTCAGCCGTTTGTGCCATCAGGCGAGCGAGAGCTGGAAGATCGCTGTAGCGAAATCTTTTCTATCCAGATCGCCGGTCTCGTCAAACGACTGTCGCGTCTGCCGCTGGGAACCAAACTCTCAATCGGAGTTTCTGGTGGCCTCGACAGTACATTGGCCCTCTTGGTGGCGATCCGCGCCTGTGACGTTGCAGGACGCGAGCGAGCTGATATCCACGGGGTTACGATGCCGGGCTTTGGGACAACCAAACACACGCGGCAAAGTGCGGATCAGCTGATTGCCGTTACCGGAATTACAGGTGAATGCATTGAGATTCGAAATCTGTGCTTGGACACTTTCCGTTCTCTCGAGCACCACCCATTCGGGATTGAAATCAATGATGCGACGACCGCGGATAGCTTACAACAGCAGTTGTGCGATGTTCCTGCGGGGACTCCGGATCTCACCTTTGAAAATGTTCAGGCCCGTGTGCGGACCATGCTGTTGATGAACCGTGGATTTGTGCTTGGGACAGGTGATATGAGTGAACAGGCATTGGGGTGGTGTACCTACAATGCGGATCATATTTCCATGTATAACGTGAACACGTCAATTCCTAAGACGCTGGTTCGATTTCTGGTGCGTTACGCCGCGGAGAATTATTTCGGCGGACAGTTGAAAGAACTGCTTCATCGTGTTGCCGACACCCCTATCTCGCCCGAATTGCTTCCGCCAGCTGCGGATGGCTCGATTCAACAAAGCACCGAGGCAGAGATCGGTGATTATGAACTGCACGATTTCTTCCTGTTTCACTTAGTACGTAATGGATTCGGCCATCAGAAGATTCTTTTCTTGGCTGAGCATGCAAGTTTTACCCGCAACTATTCTGCAGAGGTTATCTTGGCCACGTTCGAGAAGTTTGTGGAACGTTTTTTTGCAAATCAGTTCAAACGCAATTGCGTCCCAGATGGGCCAAAAGTTGGGTCCGTCAGCCTTTCGCCTCGGGGGGATTGGAGAATGCCAAGCGATGCCGACGCTGATGCGTTTCGTAACGGAAATTGAAAAAAAAACTAGTGCTGCGTTTTTAGCTTGCACGCAACAGACGCTGCTTGGAGTCGATTTCGGCCACTGCATCGCACACATGCTCAAAAGTGATGGCACGCGATCGAGGGCCTTTGCGTTTGCCGCCTGAACTTTGGCTTAAGCCCGCGAAGTGATGCGAGCTCTCGTCATCGTAGACCGACTGTACGGTCAATTGGCGATAGGTATCGCAGTTCTGCTCGGACGTCGCCGCATGAAGATTGATGGTTGGGGTTCCCAAGGCAACAGAAACATGTAATCGCTCGACATCACCACTGACAAACAGGTGTGACTGCTCCAACAAGGCGGCAAGATGTTGCAGATCCGTGTGCGGCGCTAGGCTGGCGGAACAACCGGATTGTTCAACAATTTCATGGGCGAACTCCCGCTCTTGAGCGGTCCTCCAGCAGAGGATGCTGCGGTACTGGTATGCCGACTGCAGATGACGTGTAAGCTTCGCAAAATCTGTAGGATCCCAGTGCTTCGATTTGGTGCCGCTGCCTGGGTCCAGGATTGCCAGCTTGGGAAGTGGACTGTTCCGGATCCACGCGGTTGCCCACGTTCTTGCGGGGGCGGGAATGGGAAAATGCCAACGAACTTTGGGTGAGTGAACTCCCAGCGGGACCAAAAGCTCAAGTGATCGGTCGGTGAGGTGGTCGAAAACTGGAGTGACATGTTCAGTATTAAAACAGCGATTCAC
>DOPG01000159.1:10648-18497 GCA_003513555.1 Rhodopirellula sp.
ACATGTTCAGTATTAAAACAGCGGTTCAATAATGTACTGTGGGGCTTGGAGAACCCGATGCGGTGTTCAATTGCGGCTAGCCAACCAAGACAGCCAGACTGAGTGGTACCATCACAATCAATCAGGACCCCAAAGTTTTGACTGTGGATCATTCGCGCCGTGGCCCGGATCCGGCTCAACGAGGCTGACCATCCGGCCTCCAGTTGAATCACGTCGTCCAGCGCGCGGTGGTCACGTATCAGGGACGCTGAGTTCTTCCCGACCAACCAAGCCAGATGTGCCTCGGGGAAGTGATCCCGCAGCGCACACGCCAGGGGCATGGTCAGAACCGTGTCCCCGACTGAACTCATTCGGCAGATGAGGATTCTGGGGGCAGCATCGTTCGACATCGTTGCGATCCTTCGCGCGGAGGCAGGGCTAATTGTTTTTAAGTCTAAGCGGCTCGATTCTCCCGCTGCCAGACCGTTTTGACCCTCACATGAGCATTGAAAATGCTTGCAAAACCAGCGATGGGCAAGTGCGACTTGCTATCGTTGAACTCATTGTTTTCGGAATTCATGGCGAGAGGGCACTGTAAAAACCTTATTTCAACGTTAAAACTAGCACCTGTGAGGTGCCTACTGGCTCTTCTCTGCTTGCTATTAAACCTACATGGTTTCGATTCCCCGATTTGGTTTCAAAACAATGAAATTCCAACTGGTTTCTTGTCTGATGTTGCAATTTGCTTTTCTGTACTCAGCGCCGCAATTGAAGGGTGATGAGGGCATGTACTTGTTCAATGATTTGCCAGGGCAAGTGTTGCAGGATCGTTATGGATTTGAGGCGACGGAGGCATGGGCGAATCACTTACGACTGAGCTCTGTACGGTTCAACAGTGGCGGCTCGGGTTCGTTCATCTCAAGCAATGGGTTGGTGTTAACCAACCATCATGTAGCTAGCGACACATTACACAAACTGAGTACGCCGGAACGCAATCTGATCGACGATGGCTATTTGGCCAAATCGCTTGATCAGGAACTGAAAGCACCCGATTTAGAACTGAATCAACTGGTTTCGATTGAGGATGTTACGTCACGTGTCGAGCAGGCCGTTGACGCGGATGCCGCGCCATCAGAATCGGCCAAGCAACGGCGAGCTGTGATTGCCACCATCGAAAAAGACTCACTGGAAGCGACCGGCTATCGCAGTGATGTTGTCACGCTATTCGGCGGGGCCAAGTATCATCTGTACCGGTACAAGAAATACACGGATGTGCGTCTGGTGTGGGCGCCGGAGACCGAGGCTGCGTTTTTCGGAGGGGATGCGGATAATTTTGAGTATCCGCGTTACAACCTCGATGCGACCATCATGCGGGTTTACGAAGATGGCAAGCCGGCCCAGTTGAAGAACTTTTTGAAGTGGAGTTCTGATCCACTGAAATCTGGCGAACTGGTTTTTGTCAGCGGCAACCCCGGACGCACACAACGAATTTTCACGGCGGCTGCGCTCAAGTATTTGCGTGATTCCCGTATCCCATACTTGCTTGACTTTTTGCGACGCAAGGAAGTGTTGATGCAGCAGTTCAGCTTGGAGGGGCAGGAGGCTTCCCGACGTGCACGTGATGAATTGTTCGGGATACAGAATTCACGCAAGGCGTATACCGGAATGTTGGCAGGTTTGCAAAATCCTCAGACTATTCAGAACAAACAAGCACGCGAGGATGTGCTGTTGGCCGCTGTCGCAAAGGATCCTGATGTCAGCGGGCTAGCAGCTGCTTGGTCAGAAATTGCCGCGATTCAACAAGAGAAAGCGGAAATGCTGGGGAAGTCTGTCAGCTTCCGCAGCAGCCTGTTTGGTTACGCTTTGCAGCTTGTCTTGCTGGCGGCGGAAGACCAAAAGCCCAACGAAGAGCGATTGCGTGGCTACACCGATGCGGCGCGGGACTCCTTGCTGCAGTCACTGCTTAGTACGGCCCCTGTTTATGATGATTTGGAACAGGTGAAGTTAGCAGACGAATTGTCGCGGTTCATTGAAACTCAGGGGGCTGACAGTCCGTTGGTCATGCAGGTGCTTGCGGGCAAGAGCCCACGAGAACGCGCGGCTGAATTGGTGAATGGAACCAAGCTTGGGACAGTAGCCGAACGAAAAAAATTGGTAGAAGGAGGAAATGATGCTGTCTCCGTTAGTTCGGATCCAATGGTCGCGTTGGCCCGAACGGTGGAAGAAGAGTATCGCAGGCTCAGAAGTGAGAATGAGCGAATCGCAGAAAGCGAACGGCAAGCCTACGCGAGAGTCAGCCAAGCGGTGACCGCGATTGAGGGAACCGGTGGGTATCCGGATGCGACATTTACCCTTCGTTTGGCGTTTGGTGAAGTCAAAGGTTATCTTGAGGATGGCAAAAAAATTCCGGCAACGACCGATTTTTCCGGTGCGTATCAACACGCACTTGACCACGCAGGGCAACAGGACTTCGACTTGCCAAAATCGTGGTTGAAGGCAGAGTCAAAAGTGAATTTGAAGACTCAGCTGAACTTTGTCTGCACTGCTGATATTATCGGCGGAAATAGCGGCTCTCCCGTGGTGAACCGTGAGGGGGAATTGGTTGGACTGATCTTTGATGGAAATATTCAAAGCCTCACCAGTGATTATCTCTATAGCGACGAACAAGGACGTGCCGTGAGTGTTGCCGGAGTTGGGATCATTGAGGCGCTAAGGGCGATTTATAATGCCGGTGATTTGGCTGACCAGATCGGCAAGTGAACGTTTTGATCGAGTCAATGTTGATGATTACTTTACTCTTGCTAATTCGGAATCGATTGCGTGACTGAGCCAACCACCGAATCGTTGAGACAGAAGAAGTGCTTGCCGTGTGAGGGAGGTGTTCCTGTGATCGAGCCTGAACAGGCCGCGAGCTATCTCAGCACAACTCCTCAATGGAAGCTGTCGGATGATGGGAAGTGGGTTTGCCGCAAAGTCGTTTGCAAAAACTTTGTGGAAGTCATGGGGCTGGTGAATCAGATCGCAGATCTCGCTGAGTCGGATGGGCATCACCCAGATCTGCATATTACCGGTTACCGGCAACTGAAAATCGATCTGACGACGCATGCGATCGGTGGACTCAGTGAGAATGATTTTATTCTGGCAGCAAAGATTGATCAGCTGTTGGATTAATCAGACTTAGCTCCATCAGTGACGAGCTCAACAGCGCGGTTATTTGCCCGGGGGGGACACTCGTTCAAAGTAGCCCGCATTTGGAAGAGGGTCAAGCAGCTGGGTGAGGAGCAAGAGAGCAGCAGCCGCGAGTTCGACGGCGGACCCGCACAGGACTAAGATCAAGGGCATGAAGGGAAGTTGTTTTCGTGTGCAAACGCATCGGTCGTGGCAATGAGATAAGACGGGACAGGTAGCGTCGGATACGCCGAGAAAAACGTTTCAGGGACGGGACACATGGACGAGATTTTGCGGGAGGAACCAGAGATCGGCTTTGGGGCAGATCCGTTCAATCCACACAAGCCGCGCCCTCTCGAGGTAGTCGGTGGAACCAGTTCCGAAGAACTGAAAGCGAGGGTGATGGAATCGTGCCCGAAGGTACCTGGTGTCTATGGAATGTTGGATCGTAAAGGAAGCTTGATCTATGTCGGCAAAAGTAAGTCGTTACGATCTCGCTTGCTGAGCTATTTTGCTGCATCCAATGCTAACGAAAAAGGCGGACGGATCATCGAGAATGCCCGCGCGATTGAGTGGGAGACTCAGCCCAGTGAATTCGCCGCGCTCGTACGCGAACAACATTTGATTCGCAAGTATGCACCGCGTTGGAACGTGCAAGGTGTTCCGCAACGCCAGCGGCCGGTCTATTTGTGTCTGGGCAGGAGCCCCGCGTACTTCTTTTTAGCAGCAGTTCCTCCGCCTGACTGCATCGGGGTCGAAGGCCCTTTTTATGGTGCTTCCAGAATGCGACGCGCGGTGGACTCGCTCAATAAGGTTTTCCGCCTACGTGACTGCGGTGAAAAACAGGTGTTCCATTTTGCTGAACAGTTGCAACTGTTCGATCTCGAGCATCGCCCCGGCTGTTTGCGGCTTGAGCTCGGAACGTGTGCCGGTCCGTGCGCCGCAGCGTGCACGCGTGGCGAGTACGACGAATGTGTGAGTGCTGCAGAGAGTTTTCTGGATGGGTTCAACCACGAGCCATTGCTTGCAATGCGTGAGCAGATGCACACTGCGGTCGCGAATCGTCAATATGAACTCGCCGGCAGGGCGCACGAAACGATTAAGTCTCTGGAATACATTGATCGTAAGCTCGTGATGTTAGCTCGGGCTCGGCGGCGATATACGTTCATTTATGCGGTTCCCGGGTATGACGGGTGTGGGGCCTGGTACTTGATTCACTGTGGCGAAATTGCGGATGTAGTAGCCGCTCCGCGGAATCAACGGGAATACGACTCGTTGCGGGAAAGAATTGCTCATTGGGCGGCTGTGACTTCCGAACGGCTGGCAAGGGGGCATGGCCATCATCCTCACACTTTGCAACTCGTCGCCTCTTGGTTTCGTAAGCATCGTGGTGAGTTGGAGGCGACTTTCCCAACTTCCCGAGCTTTCCAAGACGCTGGCAAAAGCACTCGCTCGGGCCCTGGGGTTTCCCATGCTCTATAGTGCCGAATCACTTCACCAAACTCCTTTGCAAGGATTAAACATGCGCTTCACTTCTTTTTCGTGTGCTCTACTGACACTCTCCTTTTTCTGGCCCGGAGCGGCGTTTGCAGCGGACTGGAATCAGTGGCGCGGTCCCAACCGTGATAGCCAATTGATTGAGAGCGAATGGCCGGATGCTCTGAACGGGCGGATGCAGCTTCTGTGGGAAAAGCCGCACGCGCCAAGTTACAGTGGACCTGTCACACAAGATGGGCTCGTGTTCACAACGGAGACGATTGGCAAAAAGACCGAGAAGGTCACCGCCTACAATGTTAAAACAGGTGAATTGGTCTGGGAAAAGGAATGGCCGGGTGCCATGGCTGTCCCATTCTTTGCTGCGTCCAATGGAGACTGGATTCGTTCAACGCCTGCTGTCTCTGGCGATAAACTGCTGATCCTTGGCATGCGAGACGTCCTCGTTTGTCTCGACACCAAGACCGGCAATGAAAATTGGAGACTCGATTTTCCCTCGAAGACCGGTTCGCCTCTTCCAGCTTTCGGTGCTGTGTGCTCTCCGCTGATCGATGGCGACGCTGCCTATGTTCAGTCCGGCGGAGCTCTGGTGAAGGTATCGATGGCGAATGGCAAAGTCCTGTGGTCTTCACTTGAAGACAGCAAAGGGATGATGAGCAGCGGATCTTTCTCGAGCCCAGTGATAGCCACACTTGCGGGCCAGCGGCAGTTGGTGGTTCAAACCCGCCAAGCCCTCTGCGGAGTTGATTTGGAATCCGGCAAAGTGCTCTGGCAGCAGCCAATTGAATCTTTCCGCGGGATGAACATTCTGACGCCCGTCATTAAAGGTGATCGCATCTTCAACACGGCTCACAGCGGAAAAGCACAGCTGTTTGAGATTGCAAAGAGCGATGCCGGCGAGTGGTCAGTCGATGAGATCTGGAGCCAGAAAAGTCAGGGATACATGTCCTCGCCAGTTTTGATCGGTGATACCATTTATCTGCATCAGAAAAATCAGCGAGCGACTGCCCTTGGCACCGAGGATGGAGAAATCCGCTGGACCAGTTCTCCGTTCGGAAAGTACTGGAGCATGGCCACCAATGGTAGGAAAATACTGGCCTTGGACAATTCGGGTGAACTGTTGCTGGTCACCCCCTCAAGCATCGAATTGGAAGTTGATGATCGAATGAAAGTCGCGGATGATTCCTGGGCCCACATCGCCATTCAAGATAACCTAGTGATTGTCCGCGATCTCAGAGCGCTGAAGGTTTATCAGTGGAAGTAATCGGTACTGGACAACAATAGGTCGATCGCACGATACAACTGCCAGCGTTATTGTTGGCGGTTGTTTTTTGTGTCTGCCTTGGGGCCGATTTGAAAAACTGTTCGTGGTGTTTCCTGTAGAGGAGCTCGAATGATTCCTACCTTTTTGATGGGGGAAACGGGGGAGCTTCGTATTTTGCCCGCAGCCGATGGAATTCCGTGGTCAGTGCACCGCGGATGGCCTGGTAATCCTGCTCACTGTGGACGCTTTTCATTTCATTAGGATCTGCCAACAGGTCGTACAGGTTCCATTCATCACTTTTGGGAAAGTAAATCAGTTTGTGAGTGTCGGTCCTCACACCGAAGTGTTGAGGGACCGCATGTTCGCCCAATTCGTAGTAGGCGTAGTACAGCGAGTCACGCCAGGTCTTCGGGCTTCGGTTAAATAGGGGCAACAACGACATGCCCTGCACCTCATTGGGGCTATCCAGACCCGCAGCATCAAGAAAAGTCGGGGCGTAATCGATGTTTTGAATCAGTTCTACGGGGCGTGATCCTGCTTGCACCACATTCGGCCAGCGAATCAGGAAAGGCATTCGAAACGATTCTTCGAACATCCAGCGTTTGTCGTACCAGCCATGCTCACCGAGGAAAAAACCCTGATCTGACGAATAGATGACAATGGTGTTCTCGGCCAAACCATGGTCATCCAGGTAATCAAGCATCTGTCCTACGCTTTCATCCACGGCTTTCACTGTGCTGAGGTAGTTCCGCATGTACCGTCGGTACTTCCAGCGAACGATATCGTCATCGCTCAGACTGCCTGACGCATAAGCTTTCAAAAACTTCTGGTTGCGTGGGGAAAAATAAGCATCCCACTCCTTTTTCTGGTCAGGTGTCATTCGGTTGTATTCAGGTGTTCCATACCGATCCGGTTTTGGAAGCTTGACATTGCCACGTTCGTCTTTCCGGATTTTTGCATCGTAGGCCCAGTCAAAGTGGCGATCGATTTCCATTTCATTGGACGCCAGCGATGAGTGCCGATTGTAGTAATTGTCGAATAGTGTTGCCGGTTCCGGGATGGTGACGTCATCGAATGACCCTAGATGCCGTAATGCGGGTGCAAAGGTTCGATGAGGAGCTTTATGTTGGCACATCAAAAAGAAGGGTTTTGCTTTGTCACGTCCATCCAGCCAATGAATGGCTTTCGCTGTGGTCAGATCAGTGGCGTACCCGTCAAACCGTTGTTTACTGCCATCCATCTGAATGAAAACTGGGTTATAGTAACTGCCTTGACCTGGGAAAACTTCCCAGTGATCGAACCCAACCGGATTTGTCTTGAGGTGCCATTTCCCGATCACCGCGGTTTCGTAACCGCCTTTCTGAAGTGATTTCGCGACCGTCCATTGTTCCGGGTCAAAGGTGTTTCCATTTCGCATGAAACCATTCTTATGGCTGTGTTTGCCCGTCAGTATTGTTGCGCGGGATGGGCCGCAAATCGAATTGGCGCAAAACGAATTGGTGAAAACTGCGCCCTCTTTTGCAATCCGATCAATATTAGGGGTCGGAGCAACGGAAGCCAGGGATCCACCGTAGGCTGAAATTGACTTGACTGCGTGATCATCTGAAAATAAAAACAGGATGTTCGGACGGTCAGCTGATGCCAGGTTGCATAGCAAGGATGCCAGCAGTGGCAGAGCCAAAATCGGACGCATCAGGCGTCGGGCAGTGTGATTCACGGGGGGCTCGCTTGTGTTCTGTTTTGATTGACTTAAATGGCTCTGAATTGTGGCGAGACTTTTTTCAACGCGGCGATTCTAGTTCCATTACCTAGAACGATAGCACGGCGAGGCAAACGATGACAGTCGCGCCGATCTCGTTCGTAGGCAAACAGCAACCTTGGGCCGTGGGGACACGTATTGAATGGGGCCCATCGCGGCATCAGGCGATGGCATTGATACATGGA
>DOPG01000441.1:0-2685 GCA_003513555.1 Rhodopirellula sp.
AAAACAACACCAAAAAAAAACCACCGGCTACCAGGAGCATTGGCATCATTGGCACCTCCGGTGGCAACATGAAGCACAACAAGCCAACAAACCCACACGGCACCAACATCGAGAAAAAAGCAAATACCAGACCAATGAAGGCTGGAACTTTAACGAACGGAAAACACAACATTGGGACTTTGCATTGGCTGGAACCCTGCCCGTCCAGCCACACAACTTCCGAAGAGACTTGCATTATTTCCCAACCTCGAAAAGAACGATGAAGTTCGTTGGGCCGCACCGAGCGGCAAACGATGTTTGTATCCCATGGGCATACCGCACATCATACTTAAACTCAAGTCTACTGGATGCAAGCCAAAGAAGTCGCCAGCCAAAGCCCCTGCCAAGAACGGATCCCAAATCAGCCTACCGCGTGTCACTTCTCAAGCTCGCAGGTCGTTCGCACAATCAATCGGCCTGCGAGCCAATGTGGGCTCTGTACTGTATCATGCTCCTTGGAAATTCGCATGTCAGATCAGATCCACGCAGCCATTGAATTGAATGACCTCGCACCCCCGCGGGGCAAAGGCACACTGCACACTGCACACTGCCTGTAAAACATGATCAACCTTGGCACACGGTAACATGCATAAAAGTATTCCCTTTCCACAACCCACATGCGAGCCCACCATGACAAGAGTCCTCCACGCAGATCGTCTGTCTCTGTTCGCCATGCTGCTTGCCTGCCTTGTGCAGTTCGTCAGTGTCCCGGTCGCCAAGTTCGCCGTCGTTAACGCAGAGGATCGAGTCCACTCTGTCCATCCGTCAACCACGCCACAAGTCCGTCTGGCATCATGGTGGTTCACACGCCATGCAGAAAAAATTGCAGAGATTGAAGCTGCAAACGATCCCAAGAAGAACAAGAGCATCGAACTGTTGATGGTGGGCGATTCGATCACCAACAACTTTGATAAAGGCGGCCCCGGTGAGCCTGTCTGGAAAAGACATTTTGAATCATTGAATGCTTTGAATCTCGGCTTTGGCGGTGACCGAACCAACCATGTGTTGTGGCGTCTTGATCACCTCCCACCTTTGAAAACGCCTCCGAAGGCAGCCTCACTGATGATTGGAACCAACAACATTTGCTGGGGCAGCGACAAGCCCGAGCAGGCAGCCGATGGAGTTCAGGCAATCGCCAAAAAGCTCAATCAAATGTACCCGGAGATGAAGATTCTGGTCCTGGGTGTTTTCCCTCGGCGGCAAAACCTGGATCATCCGCACCGCAAACAGATCATCGAATTGAACTCTTACCTACCGGAGCTTCTCAAGAGCATTCCGAATGTCACCTACATGGATATTGGTGCAGAGTTTCTTGATGACAACGGTTTTCTATCCAAAGAAATGATGCCTGACACGACGCACCCAAGCAAGGAAGGACACGAAATCTGGGCCGCAGCCATCGTGCCTTCGCTGAAGGAAATGATGGGTAAGTAATCTGCCAGATGCAGATCACCGATACGGTCCAAGATCGCTGCATCAAGCCTCCCAAAACTAAAAATTCTCAAGCTCACCGCGGCGCCACGTCTTGTCAAACCATGGTTACAACGGACCATACAATCTCAGACATGCAAACCATCACTTATCCCAGGAACAGTTTGTATCCACTTGGATTCTTTTCTGGCAGGTGCTTTGGGACTGGCGTTATTCCGATATTCGATTTTCTAGTATCCCAGATCGCGACACAAAAATGTTCAACCTCACATCAATCTCAGCACGCATCTGCATTGCACTTATATCGGTGTCCCATCTTGTTCTGTTAGCAGGTCCCGACTCCTTCGCTGCTGCCCGTCCCAACATTGTTGTGATCATGGTAGACGACCTCGGCTACTCAGACATTGGTTGCTACGGCGGCGAAATTGACACACCGAACCTTGATGCACTCGCAGCCAACGGCCTGCGATTTTCACAGTTCTACAACACTGCAAAATGCCACTCTTCCCGCGTCTCACTACTGACTGGCCAGTATTGCTTCGCCGCGGGTAACACAAAAATGAACCATGCCGTGACCACGGCAGAAGTGTTGGGCTCGAACGGATACTTTACTGCCATGACAGGCAAATGGCACCTTCAAGAGGAACCCACCGATTTTGGGTTTGATCGCTACTTTGGACACCTCAGCGGCGCCTGTAACTTTTTTAAAGGCGATAAGACATTCCGCCTTAATGGCAAAGCCTGGGCTGTTCCTGAAACGGATTTTTACACAACCGTCGCCGATGTGGATTATGCCCTGAAGTTTCTCAAGGAGGCACGTAGGACAGCAAAACCGTGGTACTTGTACGTTGCTTTCAACGCACCTCATGCTCCACTGCACGCCCTTCCGCAAGACTACGCAAAATACCAAGGTAAATATGAACAGGGCTGGGACATCACGCGAAACTCGCGTGTTGTAAAGCAAAAGGAGCAGGGCCTGCTACCCAAGACGCTCCAACCGAGCCCACGTCCTGAGCATATTCCGGCGTGGAACGACCTCGAACCATGGCGACGAAAATACGAAGCCAATCGCATGACAACACTTGCCGCCATGATTGATCGCGTCGACCAAGAAGTCGGTCGTTTAGTCGATGACCTCAAGGCCAACAACGAATTTGAAAACACGATGATTCTATTCGTTTCTGACAATGGAGCTTGTCCCTATGACCGCAAAGC
>DOPG01000441.1:2998-3385 GCA_003513555.1 Rhodopirellula sp.
TTTCGTTATTACAAGCAAAATCAATTTGAAGGTGGCATCTCGACCCCAGCAATCATTCACTGGCCAAAAGGATTAAAAACCCGCCCCGGATCGATCACGGCTGAGCCAGCCCATTTGATCGATGTCATGCCGACGCTACTCAAGATCACCGGAAGTGAATTGCCCAGTACATGGCCCAACCGCGAATTGCGACCGATCTCGGGGGTCAACCTGACGCCCGCATTTCATGGGGAAGCACTCACGCGTCAACAGCCGATACACCTGCTGTTTTCCCGCGACCGTGGCCTGCGCGATGGTGACTGGAAGATCGTCAGTTTTAAAGGTGAGCCCTGGGAACTTTACAATGTTGCGGAAGATCGTACTGAACTCAATGATATCGCAGCAAAA
>DOPG01000365.1 GCA_003513555.1 Rhodopirellula sp.
TAGATCAACGCGTGAACATTCTCCTGATGTTGTTGTTCGGCAATGAATGCATGCAGTCCAAAAGATGGATCGGTTGCAATCACATCACTCTGCTCGAGAAACAGAGCGAGAATGGGCGGTGCCTGAGGATTCTGGGGCTCGATGTTCCACCACTGGCAGTGCTGTTTCAGGTAGTTCAGACGTGAGCGTAGGGAGCGTATGTAACTGAGAATGTCTTCACCAACCATGCACATAATTTGGTAGAGGACATTATCGGGCGTGAGCTCCGAATGTTTTGCAAACCGGTTCAGTAGCGTGACATCGACAGGAGAGTTCAATTCGCTAAGTGCGGAACGTGGGATTCCCATCAACTTCGCTGTTTCGTTTGGGCCCAGAGTATCAAGCCACTCCGCAGGTCGAAGCCACGCACAAAATGACAAAGCATCGTCGTACACTCCCAGATTCAGAAGCACGAGTGATAACGCGCATTGGGGAGGAGCATCGCGGGGAAACTGGTGATGGTCAAAATTGTTAAGCTGAGCGTCGTGTGATCCTCCCACGTCAACCACGCAGATCGCCGGGTCGCTCAAATCGTGGTCCGTGGGCTCACGTCGCTGGATCGATGCACCGTGCAGGTGAGCAAGCAGGCAGCAAGCGAGGAAGTCGTCTTTGTGGGCGCCGCCAGGGTGGGTGACAATATATTTGATAGCCATGAATGCGAGCCGGAATGTACGGAGGTAAACGTGCTGGGATCAAGCAGAAAGAGCGGCAGGTTCAAGAGCCCGAATGCTTCCCAAAATATCAAGCAGGGAAATGAGTCAGAATCGTAGCAGTTGGGCAGTAGTGCAGCGTGGATGTTAAGTCGACAGCCTATTGGCGAGTCAGCGCGTTGAGAAGTGCGAAAATTAAATTTTGCTTTCACAAGCTTTTTCGTAGCGGCCCGCCTTGCTGTTTTGAATGATGGCTGCGCAGTAATTGGTCGCGATGTTCTCGGTGCTGTTGATGCTTTCGCGATGGAGGAGGTTTGTGATTTGCATTCGTGTCATTCGACTTGAGTAGCGTTCACGTCGCAATGTACTGCAGAACTTCACCGCCGGATGCGGCGGACAGAAGCTACTTGCGTAATTGGATTCGACGAATTTGCCCATCGCTTCCTGCAACGGCAATGGTTCCATCTTTGGGATGGGCGGCGATCGCGTATGCCCAGCCTTCGAGTGCCAGGAGTGTCTGAGTCAGGTTGACGTTTTGCGAATCAATGACACGAACGTGTCCATCAGCACAGCTCGCTGCCATTTGCGTTTCGCTGAGCCAGCATATATCAAGTGGCTCGGACTCAAGACGGATGTAACGCATCATGCGTCCAATTGTCGGTTGCCAAAATCGGATCGTGCGATCACCTGCTGCTGTAGCGATCAATGGCTTGGCCAATGGGAACGGGCAGACCGAGATACGGCAAATCGGTTTGGAGTGTTGGTTCATCGTGCGGATCAATGCCCCCGATTCAACATCCCAAACACGTACAGAATCATCATTGCCAGCAGTCACCAATTCACCGGTCTCAAGGATGCGAGCGGATCTGACCCCGCGTGAATGGCCTTTGTAAGTAAGCACTGGCATCTTTGTTGTGATATCCCAGCGTTTAAGCAGTCGATCGAGACTGGCCGTGGTCAGATATCGGTTTCCTTCCCATGTGAGTGAGACAACGGAATCGTCATGCCCCACCAAGTGAGTTTGCAATTGGCACGCTGGCCACGTGAATATCTGGACAATGCCCTCCTCTGATGGGTAGCCGCCACCCACTGCGAATGCTTTTCCGTCCGGCGCAAAGCTGACGCAGTGCAAGTTATCAAAGGACACATCGAGTTTTTGGAGAGAAGCCAATTCTGGCCACGTCAAGACATGCAATCCGCTCTGCGAACAACAGACAATTGAATTGCCATCGGGCGCAAAAGAAATGTCTGTGATCGGGGGTTTTTGGGCAAGTGTAGGTGAGTGCAGCAGGCACATGACGATGAATGTTGCCATGACCGTTGTGATGTGGGTGTCAGGGATTCCCCAGCGATTACGGTTCGGGTTCATGCCAATAAATCCTTGATTACGTCAGACTCTTGTGGTGCCACGCGAATAGGCCGACCGTCTGGGGTTCGTAACTCAAGTGCGGGGTCAATTCCAAGCAGGGTGAAGATGGTGGAAGAAAGATCGCCCGGCGACACCGGACGATTTTGGACGAATTCACCCATGGGGTCACTCTCGCCGATGACTTGACCTCCTTTGATTCCTCCACCCACCATGGCAACGCTGAAACAATTCGGCCAGTGGTCGCGACCGCCTGTGCTATTGATTTTTGGCGTGCGTCCGAAGTCGGTCATTACCAGCACAAGTGTCTCTTCAAGCATCCCGCGATCTGTCAAATCTCCGACCAACGCGGTGAGTGCTTTATCCAAACCTGGCACAAGAGCATGGGAGGCCGATCTTTCATCGCCCGGATGCCGATTTGCATATGTTGCGAGGTCAAGGTGATTGTCCCATCCCGTGTTGTTCACGGTAACGAATGATACGCCCCGTTCCACCAATCTTCGGGCTAGAAGGCACTGCTGTCCTATGTTGTTGGAGTCCGAGACATTGGCCCGTGGGTCAATGGTATACCGTTCGCGCACTTTGACTGATTCCTGTGTCAGATCAAATGCCGCTTTGGCCTCTTCTGAGGCGATCACGTTGTAGGCACGTTCCAAGTCGGGATCACTTGGTCCGTCAACTCGTGATTGGAATTCGCCGAATTTGTTCAGCGCATTTACAATTTGGCGACGACGGTCGAGTCGTGAAAGATCCAAGCCTTGATAAAAATCCAGATCACGAACTTTGTATCCTGCCTTGCCTGGATCACTACCTAATGAAAAAGCTTGCGTCGCGTTGGGTAAAAAGCCATTCCCAATGGTGGCAGAATCACGCGATATCAAGTGAGGGATGGCAATGTTGGATGGCAGGACACTTTCGTTCGTGCGGAGGTGTGCGACAACTGATGCCATCGTGGGATACTCGATTGCCGGAGTCGGCTTGTAGCCCGTCATCAGATACTGAATTGCAAAATTGTGCACTCCAAATGGTGAAGTGACGCTACGGATCAAAGCGAATTGATCCATCAACTTTGCCATCTGTGGTAAGTGCTCGCTGATGCGTATACCAGGCAAAGTGGTGTTGATTGAATCGAATGGACCTCGGACTTCGGTAGGCGCAAGAGGCTTGGGGTCGAAGGTGTCGAGGTGACTTGCTCCACCGTCAAGCCAAATCAAGATACAGGATTTTGCTTTCGCACTGAGGCTTGAATGTGGACTCGCTGCTGTTGCACGTTGTAGTTGGTCAAGGCTTGTCATTCCTAAGCCGAAGGCCGTCAGACCTCCAGCCCGAACGAAATTGCGCCGAGTCACACCATCACAGCGTTTTGTCATGCACATCGTTGTGGTGGTCCAGTGAGTTGGATGTTAATTGGAATATGAGAAAAAGAAGAATCAGGCGTTCGCATTTCAGTGCAGTGTTCACTGTTGGATAGAACGGCGCGTCAAAAAGTGGCGTCTCGCTAACTAATGTTTGAGGACAAACTCTTTGCAGGTCACAAGCCCCCAGACAAAATCCTCTAATGCAGCACGCTGCTGATCAGCACCTAATTCTGAATCGAATAATTCTGTGAGGAAATGCGTTTCCCGTAGATTCGGATCACGATTCAAAGCAACTTGGTAAAAGGTGACGGCAATCTCCATGGGTGTTTTCATTGCCTCGATCAGTGTGTCCAGACGTCCGCCTTTGGCGCCAATGCGACCGTTCAAAAGTTCGCCATTGAACAGGTGCAGCTTTTGTGCCAACGGACCGATTCGGGCGGGGGACGCCTCGCAGGAATTGGTTCGATTGCAGCGACCGAGAACGTCGAGCGCCTCGGAAGAGATGGCACCATCCCTTAATTCAACGGCCCGCGTTCCGAATGATTCAGATCCGTATTTACTTGGGATTCCCAGGACGTCGGAAATGGCATCGGCAAGGACCTCAGGCTCGAGCGGCGTGTGTAGACGGTGTGAGTAGAAGTGGGTATCCATTTCATTTCCCGCTACTGGACGCGAGCTGCGGCTATAGGTCGAACTCATCGCAATAACTTTCAGTGTATGACGTAGGTCATAGCCATGCTCTATAAAATCCGACGCCAGCCAGTTCAGTAGTACTGGGTGAGTTGCCGGGTTGGTTGCGCGAAAGTCATCGAGTGGTTCCACAAGTCCGCGGCCCATTAATGACATCCAGAGGCGGTTGACGATCGCTTTTGCGAAGTAAGGGTTGTTGCGATCCGTTAACCAATCAGCAAAAGCTTGCCGTCCATCTTTCGTGTTTTTTGGTAAAAAGGCACCGCCTGGCAGTTTCATCAAGGCGGCTTCTCCCGTATTTGGGTGAATGTTTTTGCCGATTGGGTTGAGTCGAATTACTTGGCTTCGCGTCAGCTTGGAAAACATCGCCGTCAAACCATGGAAGTCATCCTGAGTCCATTTATCCAGCGGATGATTGTGGCAATTCGCGCATTTCATTCGACTGCCCATGAACACTTCGGTGGTGAACTCTGTTTGCAATCGTGGGTCCTCTACCGTAGTGAAATATGCCGCTGGCCCGTATGTTGACGAATCACCGATGGCTGTGATGATCTCCCTCGCGATTTGGTCGTAGCCAACACCATCGCGCAGCGAGGTGGCCAGATAGCCGTGAAAGGCTCGAGCAGCCGCGGGCGTGGTGGTCACGAGGTTCTTGTCTTGCTTTGAATGGATGCGAAGTAGCTTTGCCAGCTTCAGTGAATAGAAATCCACGAATTCTTCGGAACTCAGCAAGTCGTCGATGACCTTTTCACGATCAACAGCAATCGTTGGTGCTTTGCCGTTGTATTTTGGTAGGCGCCCTGTAAGGTCCAAATTGATCCGTCGGATGAATGACTGATCGTCCAGTGTTGGTGAAACCGGTAAGCGAAGTTCGGACATTGCTTCGAGAATCTCTTCGTCCACGAAGTTTGTGCGTGGCTCGCGCGACAGGTCGGTGGGCGTATCAGCAATTGGAACTACGATTTCGATCGGAGTGACTTCGCTTGAGTACCGCGCGAGGACTATGTGTTGCCCCGTCCGCAGCGCTTGGGCCGTCATGAGGTCTCTATTGATTTTTACAGCTGACGGATCATCAGCGGTGAATCGAGTCAGATGAGTGACGTCGCGTGTGGAGCCGTCATGGTAGTGAGCTTTTACTTTGATTCCCGTTGAGTCTTCCACCCGTGATGCGAGGAAGCGGGTGGGATGCACCTCGATATGCTTGAGCTTTCGATGCGAAGTGAATTGCGCACCTTGTTTAATCCATTTGATTAATAGCTCTGCGTTTTCGCCCCCGGTCAGAACTTCTCCGCCCCCATGTTCCACAATCTCCGAAGGTTTTGTGAAAACGAGACTTGACTCGGGATTGGTTAAGTTGATTCGCCGGCCCGCTTGGCGACGGGTGATCGCCTCGTAGTCAGATTTCGGGGTTCCCCCGTAGAGCGATAATTTGAAGCCACCGCGGCCTATGGCAGATCCATGGCACTTGCCAGCATTGCACCCCAACTTGGTAAACATTGGTACTAAGTCGTTGATGAAGTCGATGGTCTCGACAACGGGATTGGATTCAGGTGGGTGGGTGTGGGTTTGAGGCTCCGTAGATAATGCTTCGGTCTTGAGGCCTGAGGCCAGGAATGATAGCAGGATGAATGCAACAGTTTTGTTATGCATCTGAGTGGTTCGCGTTTGGAAGTGCTGTCCGACGGATGAGATTATAGCGACTAATCCGAAGTCATTGGCGTGTACCCGTTTTGTTGTTGCGTTGAGAATCACGACTTTTCAAAAGCTGTTGTGCGTCCGCTTGCGTTAGTTTGTTGGCTTTCACCAGTCGCTCCAGTTTTGCTTCCAGTTCTGCACTGTTGTTAAGGATCGACAACAACTGGACTGCTTCACTTCGACTGAGCTTCTGGTTGACAACTAAAGGGGTGAGTTGCTCGCGAAAGCTATTGGTCGCCCCCTGGCGTTGACCCGATTTCCCACGCATGGCCGCTACGCCGGCTGCGTCTCCTGGCTGTCCGTTGATGTATTTACGGAGCGTGTCGTGATCGATCTTCATGGCTTCAGCAATCGCGCCCAGAATGTGGGGCTGGGTGTAGAAGGCGTTGCCGACATACGGAAGGTTGTGAAGAACGTTTCCGTTCTTGGCCACGATGACGGTCGCGGTCAGGTTTTTATCCAAGCCATAGGCGGGCGGGCCGGCTGCCCCATCCTTGGATACCCCTACCAGCAGATTTTTTGGATATCTTTCGTCGAGAATAGCGAAGCTTTTCTCGGCTTCATTCACATCGTCGGTACTGACAATGACTGACATTGCCCACGGCTGTTTAGAGTTTGCCTCGATGGTTTGCAGTTGGTTTCTTAGTTGGCCAAGAAAACGGCCAAAGGTTCGGGATTCACTGACAAAGAACATCAGGTGCAGTTTGTCGCCTGCCAGTTTGACCGGATCGAATTCCTGTCCAGCCTTGCTTCCGCGTAAGTTGATGACGGTAAGAGGCAGCACTTTCTCACCAGGTTGCGGTCCGGAGTAGATTGGTTCTTCTAGGTCTTTGATCCAGTCTGCTGGGGCAGCAATCTTAAGCTCCCCTTTTCCATAACTTCCTCTGTTTTGTTGATTGCCCGTTTGTGGATTGCGTTTCATTTTAACCATCTGAAGAACGCGAGCTTGTGAGCCGCTTTGAGCAATTCGGGGGTTCATGGCGCCGCGGTAAGCTGCAATATCTTCAATCGACGCTGTGGTCTCATCAAAGCCTGCGTAAAGCTGCTTCATGATTGAAGCAACGTCGAAATCATAAATACTTCCCTTTTCGTTCGCTGCGATCAAACGCTTGTAGATTGACGTTCTGTTTTCTGCAGTGACCTCACCGCGTTTAAATTGTCCTTGTTCAAGCTCTTTGGGCTGGCCAAAACGACCATGTTGGCTGTCGAAATAGGTCATCTCTACATCCACCAACGGAAGCAATCGATCGGCTTGTCCCTGTGACAATTCCCCTGCGGCGACCGCGTTAGAAAGGATGCGTTTTACGGCGTCTTTATCTGAGCGGATACGTTTCCAAATTTTGTAGCCTTGCTGTTCTGAGATCTTTCCGTCGCTGATCAGCTTTGTGATTCGCTTGAAGCGAAAATCTTCACACATATCGAATCCCTTGGTGGAT
>DOPG01000286.1 GCA_003513555.1 Rhodopirellula sp.
TTCAGATCAGAAGCTGTGAGACCGACAGCGCTCAGGTCAATATTATGAGAATCGAGCTCACTCTGCAGTGCCTGGATCGAGATCGATCCCGTGGTGGTCACTAACTTCGAATCTTCGGCATACGCGTTGACATTGGTTTGAATAATATTCAACGCCGTTGACGTACCAATTGACAACGCACCGCCTGCTGTTCCGATTGCACCGGCGAGGCTACCCGCGCCAGATTTAGACTCGATGCTGGAGTCATCGGTCGCAACAATGCTAATCGATTCAGCTTGGATTTCGTCGCTCTGATAAGTGAACGCGGCTGCGTCAAAGTACAGAAGATTCGATGCACTCGCCCCTACACCATTGATGCCAATTCCCAAGCCCTTGCCCAACGAGATACCAACTGACGTTGCAACAACCGTGGAGTCAACCTTCGGAGAAAGCTTTGAGTTGATGTTGACTTGCCCTTCGACTACCGCCGTCGTGTTTTCGAGAAAAGCCCGAACTGACGATGTTTTTTCCGAGTAGCCTACGCGCTTCCAAAGGTCGCGGTTGCGAAAATCCTGAGATGCAAGCCATCCATCCGAATCATCGTTGTCCGCATCGGTAGTAGACGTGTACTCGTAAATGTCTCCCGTAAGAGCACCGGAACTGATCAAGACACGATCACCCTGCGCGACATCATCACCCGTTCCATCGTCCGTATTAAAATCGTAGCTTGCTCCATCCTCTTTTTCAATTCCGATGTTGTTGCGAGCAATGGACACACCAATGGAAGCACCAACGGCACTGCCGCCAACTGCAGCACCGATGGTAGTGGCTGAAACCTCCGCTTCAATGTCAGCTGCGTTACTTGCTGACACTGACAGATTTCCTGACGTGATCTTAATGTCACTATCTTCAATGTAAGCATCGGTATTGCCATTGATATTGTTTGTTGACTCTGCGCCAGCACCGGACACGGCAACGCTGCTTGAGTCAGCAAAGCTCACAGCGAGGGCCGCGGCAAAGCTTGTTGAGATGATCTCCGCGGATCGACTTGCCTGCACCGAAACATCGTTCACAGATGAGATATCCGTGTTCGAGGCTCCCAAGATGACGGCAGCCACATCATTTGAAACCGTGTTTTCGCTTAGGGAGACCCCGATGGATAAAGCTCCTGCGGCACCTGATGGAAAACTCGCCGCGATCGAGAGTGCTCCGACTAGTGCCTCGATCTCTGATTCATCGGACGCTGTAAGCTCGACTGAATCCACCTCGATGGTCACAGTCTCGTCGGTTTGATCGATGAGCGATTTGACATCAAGGCTGATCGTGTTGACGGCGCTTGCGCCTGACCCGGAAAAAGAGGCCGATCCAGTCGTCGTACCTGCTGCGACTGCCATCGATCCGGACCCAGTCTCTGCCACAATCACCGCTTCATTGGTAGCTGATACTTGAAGTTTTCCCCCGGCCTTTAGCTTTTCAAGGGACTGGATTTCAGCGTGCAAGTCGTATTCATTTCCGCTTGCTGAACCTGCAATGGTATTGTTCGCAACAGCAGCTCCGATCGATACTCCCAGTCCTTGTTGGCCAGCTCCGATGGCGTAGCTGACACCGACCACGTAGGCAGATAAGTCAGGCTCAAAAAGGACTGAAGTTGTGACATTACCGTCGACGTTGATCGATCCATCGATGATTCTGGCTTTGGTGCCTCCATAAATGGCATTCGACGCTTCAGCACCGGCGCCCGAGAAGGACAAGCTGGCTCCATTTCTCGCGTACCCTGCCGCAACTGAAACCGCCACAGAATCAGCATCGATCTCGGGGGTGCTGTTTGCCGCTACCACGAGGTTGCCATCGATCGTACTGGCACCACCATCATCCGTAACGATGTCCTGAATCCAGCTGTTGACGTTGTTGTCAATCTCATTCCGCGCCAGCGATACCCCCAGGCTCAATGAACCACTGCCCGCCGCCCCCCAAGCAAAAGCGAGCGTAGCTGCCCCCGCGACCGCCAAGATTTGACTGTCATCGCTTGCCTCAACGGTTACATCGCCGGCACTAGTGAAATGCGCACTACTGGTCTCACCATTGATGTACGCGGCGACGTCAGTTGAGACGTAATTCGAGGATTCAACACCATTCGCACTGACCGTGGCAGTGAGGCCAAACGCCTCGTAAGCCACCGCCATGGAACCAGCACCCACATCGGAATCAATCAAGCTTTTCTCGTCTGCCGTGACAGTTACTGAGCCGGCGTCAAGGTCACCGCTGTAGTCGAGGATAGCGTGGATTTTGTCATTCGTATTATTTCGATCCGCGTCATAGCCAATGTAATTGCGGGCTAAGGCTGCACCAATAGCAACTCCTCCACCACCGCTAAGTACCCCAACACCAGACTCAGCCGCGATGTTCGCCTCATCAGTCGCCGTTACCGTCAATGCGCCATCTGCTCGTATGTCACTCACCCCACTGATCTCAGCAATCACGTCGCGAGAAACGATATTGGTGGACTCTGATCCTCCTCCAGCGAGCGATACACCCACTCCGGACTTTGACATCCCGCTACCAATTGCGACTGCAACACCTAGCGAACTGATGTCAGCAGTGTTGGACGCCGAGACCGTGATGGATCCTGACTCTGCAACCAGGGAAGCTGCATCAGCAACGATGGCTTGCGTGCTGGACTCAACCGTGTTGCGTCCCAAACCTACACCAATCGCCAGAGAAAAACGCATCGCACCGGTGCTGTTGGCATGGCTGAGCTGTGCCCCGATTCCCTCCGCAATGATGGTGGACTTGTTCTCTGATTTTATTTCGATGTCACCGGTCGCTGCGGT
>DOPG01000079.1:0-294 GCA_003513555.1 Rhodopirellula sp.
AAACTGAAGGTGCTTTCTACAAGTGGTACCAGTGCAATGGTCAGTATGACTTTTACTCGGATGAACGAGAAAGACGAGGAACTGTTAACCACCACATCTTTTCTTGGCCTCACGAAGGTCAACAACAAATGGGGCTTAAAGACTTTGTTTATCGCTGAAGACATCCCCTTGGACTGAGTGAATTCTTGCTCCATGCCAAGGGCTGGCTTTGGCGTGAGCTCCTACCCGCTTTTTTAAGCTGTGCGTGGCCGGATAATCAGCATCCCGTATCATGTGCTGCAATGATCCCCCGCC
>DOPG01000079.1:502-5002 GCA_003513555.1 Rhodopirellula sp.
GATCCCCCGCCTGGTTTCAATCACCAACGCCAGGAACATTTGGTTACCGAAAACACCGTGACTTGGCGTTAGCGAAAAACCTCTAAGAACTCAACAAACTATCAGCACAAACGCTCGCAGGATTCCCAATATGACACCCTTCAAACTTTGGGCTTGTGTTATCACGATTCTCCTTCTGACCCACACAGTCACGGCGGACGACTCTCGCGTTGTTCAATGGCCGCAATTTCGAGGCCCACACGGGCATGCCATTGCAGGCGCTCAAGATATACCAGTCAATTTCGATTCAGCATCGACCCTGTGGGAGAAGCAGGTCCCGGCGGGCAGTTCTTCACCTATTATCTGGAACAACAAGCTTTTCCTTACCGGACATAAGGGAAATCGCTTGCTCGTCCTTTGCTATCACAAAGACACTGGAAAAGAACTCTGGCGTGATGAGGTTACCGGTGACTTTGATGAAGATTATGAGCATGAAGATTGTAGCCCAGCAGCAGCAACAAGCTGTTGCAACGGAAAACAGTTGATTTCAAGTTTTGGAACTTTCGGTCTGATCGCACATGACCTGGATGGAAACGAACTGTGGAGACACAAAATCCAGAATCGAGAAGAGGCATTCGGAAGTGGGAGTTCACCAATCCTGCAGTCAGGTAGTGTTTTCTTCCTCAGAGATACCACCAAGTATTCCGCACTCTACTGCCTTAACGCAAAAAGCGGTCGTATCAAGTGGAAAGCACCAAGATCCGCATTTGCAGCCAGCTATTCCACGCCGTATATCTGGAACAGAGATGACGCTACCGAGCTGGTGGTTGCTGGCTCAGGGACACTCGATGGATACGATCCCGAAACCGGTGAACAGCTGTGGACGGTCACAGGTCTCCCTGCATTCATTTGTCCATCACCGGTTGCAAAAGGTGACCGGCTCGTCTTTGGGGCATGGACGACAGCAAACGTTTCCGGTGAAGAAAGGACGCGGGCTGGATTCGCCGCCGAAGTCAACCTGACAAACCTCGAGTCCAAAGATCCCGTGGCATTTATGAAACGATTTGACTTAAACGGCAATGGAAGAATTGCGAAGTCCGAACTACCCCCAAGCCGCTTTCGAGATGCATTTCGATTCACTGATCGCGACAAATCAGATGATTGGGATTTGAAGGAGGTTGAAGCTTTCTTTAATGCGAAACCTGCCCCCGGACGCAATCTGCTTGTTGCACTTAACGCGGGGGGCCGTGGGGATATCACCGAGACGCACGTTGTGTGGGAATCAACCAAGAATCTCCCCTACGTCTCATCGCCGCTGATTTACAGAGACCGTGTCTACTGCTTGAAAAAGGGGGGCCTACTGACCAGCTGGGACCTCGAAACAGGCGACTTGGACCGACCTCTTCGGCTCGGGGTTGGGGGTGAATATTACGCAACCCCGCTTGCGGTGGGCGACCATATCATGTTGGCTGCCGAGCGCGGTGCGGTGATTTTCCTTTCTGTGGCAGCAGAGAAGCCTAAACTTGTAGCTAAGAACGATTTTGCCGCCGGTCTTGCAGCCACTCCAGCGATCCTTGATGGCACAATTTACATTCGAAGCCGAGACAAAATGCATGCGATCCAAAAGTAGTCATTGCCGAACTCAACCCTATTCGTCAGACCCTCCACCACAGTTTGATAAGTACTAGTTTGCAAATACTACGGCCTGCATTTAAGAGGCACATGTTTATTCATTGTTGGCAAAAAACCTTGCTGCTAAATCTGAGGTTAAGTAAATGACGGCAAACAAATGGTTGATTTCGTCAACACTACTCCTAGCAACTGCGATCGCCATCACCAATACGTCCTATGGTCAAGATCTGGACGTTGCGATCAAACAATATCAACAATCACTTGTAGATCAGAACACGACCGGCAGCAATGTCGTGATGATCTACAAGAAAGGCGAGAAAATCTACCACCAGGCAGTCCAGTCTGGTCTAAAAGGTGACAAACCGATCGATGAAACGACCATCTTTCCTATATGGTCGATGAGCAAGCCGATCACCACGGTTGCAATGATGATGCTACACGAGGAGGGTAGATTCTCGTGGGATGATGAAGTGTCAAAATTCATTCCCTGTTTTACGAAGCTTACCTGGCAGAACGGCGATACCATTCGACCTTGCACCCAACCGTTACGTATTGTTCATTTAATGACCCATCGTGTTGGATGGACTTACCAGAAACGCAAGAATGAGATTGATGTTGATGGGGCCCCGGATTTCTCTTTTGATTCGATCTATCCAAATCAAACACGCTTCAACGATCTTCAGTCATTTGTTGAAGCATGCGCAAAGACGCCCCTCATGTTTGAACCAGGCTCTCAGTACCTCTATGGCCCCAATCAAGGGATTCAAGGCCGGTTAATAGAGGTTATTTCAGGTCTCCCCCTAGAGGAGTTTCTACGAAATCGAATCTTTGAGCCACTGGGAATGGTGGATACCGGTTTCTCCATGAGTCCCAAACAAAGAAATCGCTTTCAACCTCTCTTCATTAACACGGGATCTCTTAAAGGCTTCACTTACCTGTTGGATCAAATGACGTATACACCCGGATCTCGCGCTCATTTTGGGGACGCCGGGTTGGTATCCACCATGGACGACTACAGTCGGTTCTGCGAGATGCTCGCATGCGGGGGGAATTTCCGAGGAAACGAGATTATCTCCCCGGAGAGCATCGCGACCATGACCAAGAAATGGTCAGCTGGTTACCCTCAAGAGCCGAATGCGAATGCGCAGCTTTTGGGCCATTACAACGGATTCTCGCTATTCGTTCTCGAAGATCCCTCCAAGAAAGAGACACATGTTCCCAAAGGAGTCTATGGATGGGCGGGATACCATAACACACATTTTTGGATCGATCCGCAAAATGAGATGTTTGGTCTCTTCATGTCTCGAGCCCGCCCATTCAATTGGGAGATACCGATCGGTCTTCGGAAGAAAGTCTATGCAAATGTCCCAACCCCGTGACGTCCGGGCTCCAGTTCAAGTCCACCGCCAACTCGGTCGTCGGCAGCCGAGCATTTCCAGGGCGGCGACGGTGCTTAGCATCAGCTTTCCTTGAGTAGAGTGGAAATTCCACATGAAAATCAAGTGTCCAGCATGCAATGAAATTTTGGAAGTCAATCCATCGATGTCGGCACAGACTATGACTTGCCGTTGTGGGAAAAAACTCAGGGTTCGCACTTCCAAACAGAAACCGTCTTCACCAGCCTCGTCCGTAGCAGCACGGCGATTCAAGGGTTCAGACGGTCTTACACCACAGTCGCAACTCCCTCCACAAGGATTCGATACTGTTTCAACGCAAAAAATTCCGTCGACAACTCCGCTACAGAATAAACAATATGAACCCACCAGCGTGGCGTTTCCCCACAAACAAACTTCTCCGCCGCAGGCCCCGAGTTCTGGCCTTGCCATCACTTCTCTCGTACTGGGAACAGTCTCTTTCCTCGGATTGTTTTTTCAGTGTTGCTCCGGCTTTCTTCTTATTTTCCCAGTGTCAGTGGCACTCCCATGTTTAATTGCGCTCCCGGCATTGGCCTTCGGCGTTGTTTCGATCAAGAAAGCAGACCGTGGTGAGGCTGGTGGAAAACAGATGGCGATTGCTGGTGTTGTCACGGGTGGGCTCGTCTTAGCATTGACGGCACTTTTGATTGTTACTGTCGTTGGTTTGCATGCGTACCAGGAGCAACCCTGACCATTTCCGTCTCATCGCTATGCACTGCGTAGTCAGTCCTCTTCAAGGCTACCTCGCCGCTGCAGTGACTCCCGTTGATCTTTCCACGCATTCGCCCGTCGAATAACTAAACTGGCTGAGTAGGAACGAACGTGCCCTCGTTAACTCCATCCACTTATTTACGCAGCAAAAACGCAGAGTGGTACGACATCAAACCCAACCGCGGAATCTTCAACAACCGCTCAGGGCATCTCACGATAAATGATTGTCATGCGTGTAGTTTCCGTGGCTCGAGAATGCTAAACTTTTTGTTTGAAAAAGTTATCCTTCCCTCCATCTGAACCGAGTTTTCGATGAACAAAATTCTAGTTCTCATTAGTGTGTGGTGTCTCGTATATGGTTCCTCCCACTCGTCAGCTTGGGACGGAAACGGTGCAGTGTCGTCATGGAATGCCTTTTATGAATACCACAAGTCCAGCAAAGCTTTCGGAACTTTTCAGACGACCGGTGTGACAAAAGGGATGTGGGCCGGAATTGAAGCAGGGCAGGAATACACTGCCACATACACTCTAGAATCGGCAGAAGGCGGAAAGACGATACGTGCTTCGCACCGCATGGAAACTGCTAGTGGTGAAGTGATCTCGATCGGCGTGGGCTTACAGTACTGGGATGACCGCACCAACTCGGTGCTGTCGAGTTATTCGGGCTATGACCAAGGAAACTTCTTCAATGGTTCCTCGACCGTCAAATCTTTTCAGCCACTGCAAAATGTAATTGAGTGGGAGTATACAGAGACCAGTCACG
>DOPG01000194.1 GCA_003513555.1 Rhodopirellula sp.
CAACGGATTGAAGCAGCAGTTTGGGCAGGTGAGGTTCATCAGGATAAAACTTCTTTTTCTGCTCGTCTTTTTGTTCCTTCGGTAATTCGCTGCCGTCGTCATAGACATTGCGAACGCGGACAACCAAGCCTGGATATTTACCTTGTCCACGTACTGGTAATGGAAAGTCTTCCAACTGTCCACGGAATTCGAACACTTGCTCGTCCGCTTGCGACACCTCGACTGGTTCAAATTCTCGGACGAGAATTTGGGTGTCAGGGCAATATCCGACAGAGACTTCCAGTAGCGGCAGTCCTCCTTCGGGTATCAATTCTGCGGTGATCTTCACGGTCACGACAAATTCACCCTCGTCAGGATATTCTTTCATCTTGGCGAGGAATTCCTGCTGGCGCCCGAGGCGATTCGATTTTACAGCCGTACTGATCCATTTGTCGTTCCGACTTTCGGCAAACTCATGATGGAATACTTTTGGAGCCTCGCCTGCTTTCAGTACCCGGTCCATCGCACGGCGTGCTGAGTCCAGATAGCATTCCAGTTGGAAGGCTGACATGCGAAGAGATTGGCCGTCATTGCTAAAGCCATCTGACGAAACTGCGTCAGGAGGCAGGTCCCGTGCGTAGTCCATGTCCACACCCAACAAATCAGTCATCGTGTTTTGGTATTCCTGTCGATTCATTTTTCGCAGGACCACACGTCCGTCGGTTTGTTGCAGTGACTCAATTGCTTGCTGGATCTTGCTTGAGGCCCATTGTGTCAGTTTGCGTGTCTCGGCTGCTGTCATGACGGAGGCGTCTTCGGGTGGCATCTCACCTGCCGACACTACGTTCAGAACCTCGTGCCAGACCTCGGCTGCTTTACGGTCATTGAGAAGGTCCCGTGATAAACCTTCCAAGCGTACCCCGCCTTTTGGGTCCTGTTGTCCGTGGCAACCAAAGCAGTGCTTCTTCAACACAGGCAGGACATCGCGGTTGAAGTCGGAGTTGAGGCCCGAGGCGTTGGGTGACGTTGCTTCTGTAGCGTGTGCGCAGGAGAAGCCTGTAGTCGTCAGACAGGCGATCGCAACGCATTGCAAAATTGTTTCGAACCGGAGATAGGAAAAAAACAAAGCAGTTTTTCAGCGTGGTAGGGACGGCTGTGGAGGGTTCAGTCAATCGATTGAAATACAGCCATCGGGAAGGGCTTTCAGTATACAGCAAGCAGGCCGTTAAACCCATATGAAACCTGCGAGTTGCATGCTGGGATTGTTGCGTTTTCAGTGCCGCGGGGCGACATTTCCGCATGCTACGTCACGCACGATACCGATCTCGGGGTAAGCCGGTCTCGGGGTAAGCCGGATCCGGTTTGCCCTGCGATTGACTCTGTGGTAACTCAAGCGTTGATCCATCACGCCGGTGATTACTGCCTGGTTTTAGCTGAATGAATGCAATACAGGTGTTTTTCACCACGTATCAACACGTTTCCCTGTTCAGGCACGGGTGACCCAATCACCGGTTCATCCAATTCATTTTCTGAGATCAATTTGAACTGATCGTCCCTGACACTGGCAATGAATAAAGTCCCGTCTTCGCGAGGTGCATACAGCATCCCATTGGCGATCATCGGTGAGGCGTAGTAGGAACTGCGCCCTTTGGGAAGCATGTCACTCCAGATCGTTTTTCCGGTGACCGGATCGATGCACTCCACTTCGCCACGGTCGCGAACCATGTAGACTCGGCCTCGGTAGGCAACAGGACTTGGAACAAACGTCGAGATGTCGTCTCGTTGCCAGACATGGTTGCTTGCTGTCACGTCACCGCTGCCGTCAAGTCGAACGCCAAACATCAGTGGTAGCTTGCGATCGTTTCTGCCAAAGGCAATCACTGCGACATTATCAACAATGACGGGCATCGCGATTGCTGGCCATAGTTTCTGGGAGTCTGGATTGAAGCCGCCACAAGACCAAAGAGTACTGCCATCGGTGGCATCATGAATGGTCACATGCTCGGCGCCCCAAACCAGTAAGGCCTGTTTGTCATCGTGTTTGATCACCAAGGGGGATGTGTAGCCGTGATCACACTCCACAGGCGTCTCGTAGTTGCGAGCAACTTTCCAGATAAGTTCACCGGTCTTTTTGTCAAAGCCAGCCAGCCAAGATTCACCGTTGTGCATTCGAGCCAGAACCGCGTGTTGATCGGTTAAAACAGGTGAGGTTCCGTGATCCCAGAACAAAGTGTCTTTACCAAACCGTTCAACGATATTCGTTTGCCAACGGATTTTTCCATCGGTTTCCACTGCTGCGAATGTTCCACTTTTGAAGTAGACATAGATCGCTTCACCGTCACTGACTGGCGATGCATTGCTTCCCGAACCGTTTCGGTGCTTACCTTTGACCTCGGGGCCAAAGGAGGTCGTCCACTTGATCTTGCCATCCCAGTCAATGGCCAGCAGGGAATCGTTTCCATCTTTGGGAGCAGTCAGGTAGATGGTTTCATCTAGCACAATTGGTGTTGAGCAGCCCTTGCCGGGCAATGGTGTTTTCCACCTGATCGTCTGGTCACTGATTTCGCCTGGGTAGTCACCTTCAGTGATGCTGCCTGAATCATCTGCTCCACGCCAACTGGGCCAGTCCGCATGACACACTGATGTGAATTGGATAACTGAAATCAGGCAGATAAGACTTTTAAATGGGTGCATGGCAATGGCAGTATGGACGTTGGGATAAGGTAAAGCCGGTTGTTGCTGGTAGAGGGATGCCAAGACACTGCCTCATCGAAAAGCATGAATGCGAAATGTCAAACGGTGCTAAAGATGGAGTTTTCCAGAACGCCGGTGCTGTCAGCGAAGGAGTCCTTTTGAATGCCCATCGAACGAATGATACTGAGGTACAAATTGGACATGCGGGTTTCACCTTCTCGCCAGTATTGACCATGTTTCAGACCCATGTTGGATCCCCCTGCGACCAAGGTGGGCAGATTTTTTGACCAGTGCGTGGTGCTGGCACCGCTACCGTAAAGCACTACCGTGTTGTCCAGCAGCGTACCGTCTGAATCTTTGTAATGTTGCAGGCGACGCATGAATTCAGCAATTTGTTCACTAAGGAACAAATCGTACTTTGCAAACTCCATTTGCCCGGCTTTATCACCGGCATGGGACAGTTGGTGATGGGTCCTGCTTAAACCGAGCTTGAGTGGAAATGTGTCACTGATGCCCATTCCGTCTTCACGATTAAGCATGAAGGCAACGCTGCGAGTGATGTCAGCGTCAAAGGCAAGTGCGATCAGGTCGAACATGTTGCGGTAATACTCGCGAGGGTCATCTTCTTTCTTGACGTCAAGGTTCAGATCCGAGTGATCCTGAGTCTTTAAGGGGACATCGATCCATTTTTCAGATGCGATCAGACGCGATTCGATTTCATTCAGTGAGGCAAGGTACTGGTCCATTTTTCTACGGTCCGCAGTCCCAAGTTGCTGGTTGAATTTTTTTGAACTCTCAAGCACAGCGTCGACGAGTTTGATCTTCGCCCGCAACTTTTCGCGTTGAGCCTGCATTGAATTCTGATCAACTCTGAACAAGCGATCAAAAACCCGACGCGGATTGTTCTCTGCAGGAATTGGTCGTCCTTGTAGGTCGTAGGAAATTGTGCCTGTGCGCGATAAAAAACCGACACCTGCGTCAATCGACAGGACCAGCGAAGGTTGACGGCAATGTTGTTTCGTGTGCTGCGCGATGACTTGATCAAGCCCGACAGTGTTGTAGGTTTCACGAGTTGAGTCATGCAGTGGCGCACCTGTCAGCCACATATCCGAGCAAGTGTGAGGATCGGCCTTGACCCCATTCTCGTGGTAGAGACCACCCACAAAACTGAGGTGTTTACGGAACGGCTTGAGGGGAAGTGTTGACTCACCGAAGACAAATTCGCCGGATTCTTCTTTTGTCGGGAACCAACTCCACTGATCTATTCCGTGATCTGTCTTGGGCAGTGACATGCCATTGGCAGTGTAGATAGCGCAGAAACGTTTCGGCGATCTGTCGGTGATGTCGCTGCCCATCGCTTCCAACGGGGGCAGTGCCAATGCGGCGCCCGCAATTCCCTGCAGGACAGAACGTCGCTTGATTTTGGCTGAGCGGAGCATTGTGTTGCTTTCAGAGGTGGGTTCAGTGGCAGGATGCAGAGGCACGCGTCACTTCTTGAGGAACAAATCACTTGCGACGACGAACTGAATGATATCAAGCATTCGATAGTCCTTCGATCTCAATTCTAAACACTGTCGCTTCAAGATGCGATCCTCATTGTAAGTCAAGCTTCGGCCTATGGCATAGATAGATAGGTGCCTAACAAGACTGTAGGCAACGCTGTCCATTCGGTTTTCCACTAGATGGTCTCGCAAATCATTCAAATTGTTAACGGTGTGTCCATCGGGCAGTTTTGACGTAGCATCGACACCATCATTTGAAAACAGACCTCCTGCATCGTATTGCTCAAATGCGAGTCCCCAAGGGTCGATTCCCTCATGGCACTTCACGCAGCCCTCAACGTTACGATGTTGCGCCAGCCGTTCCCTTAGGCTGAGACCACTCTCGTCCTTCAGTTCTGGGACATTGGGTGGTGGATCAGCTGGTGGCTCGGCAATGATCTTTCTCGCAAACCATGCCCCGCGTTTGACAGGGTTGGCTGCTTGGCCATCGGATAGGCCTGCCAGGACCGCAGCCTGAGACAGGATGCCGCCCAAGTGCTGGCGCTGATGTGGAATCGGCGAAAATTCAAAACCCCCCTTTGGCAGGTCAACAAGCCCGTAGTAAGTCGCGGTGATTTCATTGGCGACCACAAAGTCCGACCGTATCAGGTTGCGTGCCGGAAGGTTCTCCCGGAATAGGTGTTCAAGAAATCTTGCCGGTTCCTGACGAATTTGTCGCTTGACGGTAGCTGTGAGTCGCGGATAACGCTTGCGGTTGGTTTCTACCACATCAAACTTGTCGAGATTAAGCCACTGCCCTGCAAACTGATCTGCAAAATTTTCGAAACGCTCATCCTGTACCATCCGGGCGACTTGGTCGTTGAGGTTGTGTTGGAGGCTTCCGGATCGGGCCGCGTGCATGAGCTGTGTATCAGGCGGGCCGTTCCAAAGAAAGAAAGAAAGCTTCGACGCGAGTTCAAGTGCATCCAATGTTTCTGCCTGTGGCCCGTTGCTCTGTTCAACCAGGAAAAGGAATGATGGTGAGGTCAAGATGACGACCAGTGTTTCCCTGATGCTGTGCTGGAAGTCGTGATTGGCTTTGTAAAACGTTTTCCAGGTCTTTTTCAGGCGTCGCAGCTCATCACTCGTAATTGGCCTTCGAAAAGCGCGGCCAGCAAACGACTTAATGATCTCACTTGCATAGAGATCGAGGTTTGCACGGTTTTCACTTGGTATGAAAATCGCTTGATGTGATGCTGGTGGCCAAGACTCGTACAGTGGACCTTCAAACTCAACGGATGCCAAAAGTAGTCGTGGCATGTCCCTTCCATCCGTGTACTCGTTTCTGACGGTGATTTCACGTACGCCCGCCAAATAATTGTCATTGCCTTTTTCGACGAACGGTCGCGGATAGTTATTGATCGAGCCCTCGAATACGTAGCTTTGTAAATCGTTATTGGCAACGGGCAGAGGCCCTTGTATCTGAAGGCACGTATGACCACAGTCTCTCCGTAGCCCCATGTAAACGCCAAGGTTTGGGTTCCGATTTTCAAATCTGCTGAACTCCTGCGCCAAGCGGTTGTCTTCAGGCAGTCGGGTCAGAACAAGTCGATCGATTTGTTCAGTGCCCTTGCCCCCGTTGACTTTGATGCGGTGCTCTCCTGCTGGAATCCGAACCGCCAAGAACGCAGATTCACCCTTTTTCAGTTTCGAGCTGAACACCCGATCGTCCAGCGTTAGTTCAAGTTGTTGAGGTCCTCTGCGTGGTGGGGGCTTCGTGAATTGTCGGCCTGGTTCCAGCAACGCCTGTAATTCAGAAGGTTCCAACGCACGGCGATAGATTCTTACTTCATCGATTTGTCCCTTAAACAGCTGGGCATCTTGGATGCGTCCCATGTGCAGGTCGACCGAAGGGTTGTCCAGATTGGTCGCAGCCACGGTACCCGATGCTACCAGATAACCATTCACGTAAAGATGCGTTTGGTTTTCTGTACGTCGCACTACGGCTGCGACGTGCTGCCATTGGTTCGCCCGGATGACGCCGGGGCGGGAGGCCACGGTTCCATTGCTCTTGTTGTCAGGAGAAACCGTTTCGATGCGTAGCACGCCTTGGTTGTTGGGCATGTCGAAATACCAGCCATGGGTCCAGTTGTAACGACCCAGGCAGACGATCCCCCCCTGTCTCAGTTGCGTGGGCCTGATCCACGCCGAGACCGTGAAATCCCCTTTGCCAACATTCATCGAATCATCTCGCGGGACAATCAAGGCATCATCCGAGCCATCCAGGCTGATCGCTTTGCTGTGTTTCCCGATTGGCGATTCCGCAGTTTGGATGTTGCCTGTCAATTTGCCAATGAGATTGCCCTCGTTAGATATCCCCGGGGAATCACCGTCGAATGACCAGTGTCCAATCAGGCCGTCGGAAAGTCTGGTGTCGTCAGGTTCTGCATCAATCTTTCCCTCATGCGACTTGGGGTGTACATCAATTTGATAGATGCCTGGCTCATCAATTTTTAACGCCGAATCGTTTCGGTTAGGGGTATATTCGATTTGGCCCAGTAGCTCCGAGTTGTCCTTCAACGCATCGGCTGGTGGATACTCGCGTCCGGTGAGCAGCAGGCCGTCCTGGTATTTTGCCGCTTTGATTCGGATTCGAAATCTGCCATGTTCAGGCAGTTCTCGTAACGCGATCTTGAAGTTTGCTTTAGGGCCATATGTGCTCGATTCGCGAAAAATTTCACTGGTTGGAATTGCTGGTCTTAGCAGCAGCCCGTTGCTGACACTGCGATAGGCATTGCCTTGAGGGTAGCCACCGTCACCTCTCATGCATGCGAACACCGCATGATAGATGCTGTTGTAATCCCGCCACCCTCGGACGGTGCTGTTGCCCTGATAGCCCTCGTTAAAGCGATATTTCGTTCGCATGCGAAACGGGGTGTATGAAAATGGTTTGTCAGGATCCAGTTCAGTTATTCTGAAATCCTGATTCGGCAACAAGCGACTGTTGGCTCCCAAGATCAAAGATTCACCAAAGGGTTCTGGATTCACGGACTTGCCGAGGTCCATTCGGAAGTTCTGAATCGATGGTTGGGATGATTCATCAACCAAACAGGCATCGACAGCTTTTTCAGCGATGTTGAACCATGCTTCCACCTGTAACGGTGAGGTCAGTAGTGTGTCCGCGTTGTTGGTGAATCCATCTCGGGACACACCGTCACTAGGTAAGGTCGCGGCAAAGTCTTCTTCTAACCCAAGAAGTTGACTTAACGTATTTTTGTACTGTTGAACCGTCAGTCGGCGGACAGATCCATTGATCGGCCTTGGTCTTGAGCGTGCCTCGTGCAAAGCTTTGCTGATCCAACGGACCATGGATGTGCGTTGTTTAGTAGTGGGCTGTGTTTCCTCCTCCGGCGGCATTGCGTCATTCTCAATTTGTTCTGATATCTCTTCCCAAAGTTTCAAGGATGCTTCGGGAAGCTTGCCATCTAGTTGGTCTACCCGGATTCCAGATTCACGTTCCAGTTCGTTGTGGCAGCGATAGCAGTGATCCTTGAGAAAGGGCAACGCAATGTTGACGAAAGATTGTTCAGTCGCTGCATCAACGTGCCGCGTGCTTTGCGTGGTGGGAGATTCCTGAGCAGAAAGCTGATTTGCGGTTGGAAAGAGAAACAAGCATGCGAGGCAGGTGTTCCATACGCATCGTTGGGCAACGCAGGAGAGTGATCCGTGCATCTTGCTTTGATATTGGAGGAAAGGTTTAGGTGGGACTGCGTTTGAAAGAATAGGCTTGATTCCGGACGCACAGGCGGAATTGTATTGTAACTGAAATCGGATCGAATTTACGTTGGCAAATTGGCACAGTCACGTGCTTTTCCGCAGTTCCTGGACAACTGCATGCTCAGGGTTGGTATACCTTGCCCTGCCCCGCCTATCCCTTTTCGCGTCGTATGTCTTGCCCCACCGGGGCGTGGGAAAGGTAAACTGGAGTGTGTTTGATGATTCGCTGTCAGTTGCGGTGAAGCACGCTGTTTTAATCTGCTCGGCTCAGTTGGGGTGATTTCGATGATGTCAGTTTCCAGACGAAGCATGCTTGCCAGCATGGGGGCCGGGTTTCTTGCCGGCGGCAAGCGACTTGAGGCGATGGGCCCCCAAGTTGAAACGGCGGGCAATCGAGCGGTGGATGGTGATGATCGTGAGCGTGTTAATTGGTCTGAGAAATTGACCATTACTGTTGGTCAGAAAAACGGCGATGTCGTCGGTCAGGATGACAAGGCCATCCAAGCCGCGGTGGATTACGTTTCACGTCTGGGAAGTGGGACCGTGAAAATCGGTCCAGGCGTTTATCGCCTTAGAAATTCGATCCATTTACCCTCAGGAATGCATCTGGAAGGATGTGGAACGGAAACGGTTCTCACGAAAATTCCATCACAAGAGGTGGCGTTGGCAGCAGATTCTGATTGGTACGATCAGGAAATCACTTTGGCAGGAACGGCTGACTTTCGAATTGGGGATGGAGTAACTCTCGTTGGAAAAAATCCGCACCACGGTGGTGTCCAGGTTATCAAGCGAACACTTGTTGCTCGTGCCGGCAACCGATTCAAGTTGAACGAGGGTCTGCGCAAGAACTTATGGATGAGCGAAGAACCAACTTGCGCGTCACTGTTTCCGCTTTTGACCAGCGAAAAATGTTCTGATGTCCTGATTGAGAATCTTTGCCTTGATGGGAATCTTGCGAATAATGCCAACCTGAATGGCAACTATGGAGGAAATGTTTTTTTGCAGGATTGCAAACGATTCCAGATTCGTAATGTCGAGTCACGCAATTACAACGGCGATGGAATTAGCTTCCAGATTTGCCATGATGTTCATGTTGAAAATTGCCATGTTCATGGTAACCAAGGAAACGGTTTGCATCCTGGTTCAGGTTCGCAGAGACCGATCATGCGGGGGAACCTGTTGGAAAATAACGAAATCGGCTTGTTCTGGTGTTGGGGTGTCAAGTATGGAACCGCAGAACAGAATCGAATGGATGCGAATCGGTCGCAGGGAATGTCGATCGGCCACAACGACACTGACAACGTAATGCGAGATAATGATATCACTCGAAGCGGAAAGGTCGGCGTACTGTTTCGCGATGATTCACGTGGCCAAGATTTTTGGGCCAATCGCAACGTGCTTGAGAACAACCGAATCATCGACAGCGGAGAAGACAGTGGCATCGCGATTGATATTCTGGGTAAAACCAAGGACACGCTGGTGGCTAAAAACATCATTCGTGAGACAAGACGCTCTGCGAATAGGCGGGGCATTCGAATTGCTGCATCAGTAGAACGTTTGAAGCTGCGTGGGAATGTCATTGAGGGTTTTGATGTGCCGATAGTGGATGACCGAAACCCTTGATTTCGATCACCGTGGCGAGGCTCGTTTTTGACCTTCGCAAATTTTGAGCGTCGGCAGGTGCCTGTATTCTGGTCAACATGTTTCACGTCAGCTCAGGATGGAAATAGTGCCGTTTATGACTGGCAAGATTGGCTGGATCTGTAGTCCTCAGGCGTGTCTGTGCAGGTAGGATCGGCTGAGGGTGCATGAGTGCCCGTTTTTTCAACCCTAATGATGCTGCGAGGACTCATAAAATTGGTCTTGGTCGAAATCGTGAATTCAGGGACTATACCGTGTCAATCTTCTCAATTTCGCCTGTGGAGACGCTTTGTCATGACGACGAAGAA
>DOPG01000326.1:0-5135 GCA_003513555.1 Rhodopirellula sp.
CCATCGGCTTGGATAGCCGCTTGGGGGCGGTGATCAATAGCACGCTCGTCAAAGAGTTGGGGCCGGTTTTGGCCGCGACGATGTTGGCTGGTCGTGTAGGCGGCGCGATGGCCGCAGTGCTCGGCACGATGAGAGTCACTGAGCAAATTGATGCGTTGACCGCGATGGGGGCGGACCCTATTCACTATCTCGTGGTCCCGCGTTTCCTCGCTTGCATCCTGTTGATTCCCTCGCTCACGATCATGGCTGATTTCATGGGTATCGTTGGTGGTTACTTTTACAGCGTGATTATTTTGGGTATCGACCACGCAGCCTACTTGAACCACTCAAGGGATGGCGTCACCGGATTCGATTTGTTCAGCGGAATTTTTAAGAGTATTTTCTTCGGTTCAACGATCGCAATCGTTAGTTGTTATCGGGGATTTAATTGTGAGCCTGGCGCTGAGGGAGTTGGTAAAGCAGCGACAACTGCCTTCGTCTATTCATTTGTTCTGATTCTTGCCGTGGATCTGTTTTTGACCATCGTCATGAATTCGATCTACTACACCATTTACCCCAACGGATCCTCGTTTCTATGAATGAAGTATCCGCACCAGATGAGGGAGACGAGATTTCTGAAGTCAACCATTCAGATCAGAGCGTTGGAGAAACACAGCAGTCCGATGACGAAACACCGTTGATCGAGGCTCGGGATGTCGCTGTCATTTTTGATGATCAAGTGGTTCTGCAGGAGATTAATTTGCAGATCACGCGTGGTCAAACAGTAGCAATCATTGGAGAGAGTGGTTGTGGCAAGACTGTCTTCATGAAAACTCTGGTGGGATTGGTGCAGCCCACGCGGGGTGAGATTTATTTTGATGGCGAAGGCCTGCACCAGATGGCGTATTCAGAGCTGACGCAGGCCCGTCGCAGGTTTGGCTTTGTATTCCAGAATGCGGCCCTGTTTGACAGTATGTCCATATTCGAAAACGTCGCCTTTCCTCTTCGTCAAAGCGAAATCGTTTCTGAGGAGGTGGTTGAGGAAAGAGTGATGCAGCACCTTGCTGAGGTAGGCTTGCCCAGAAATGTCGCTTATAAGCGACCCGCAGAGTTGTCCGGGGGTATGCGAAAACGCGTCGGTTTGGCGCGAGCATTGATTCTGAAGCCTGAAGTGGTTGTTTACGATGAGCCGACGACTGGTTTGGACCCAATCATGAGTGATGTGATTAATGAATTGATACTTGATACTCGGCGACGATATCCGGTTACCAGTGTTGTTGTCACACATGATATGCATACGGCTCGCAAAGTCGCGGATCGTGTACTGATGTTTTATCCACGGACGCGACTGGATGAAAATGAATCACAGGTCCTGTTTGACGGACCACCAAGCTCTTTGGAGCATGCAGAGGATCGGCGTGTTCGGCAGTTTGTTCGTGGAGAAGCTGGCGAGCGATTGACAGAATTAGCGCATGGATTATCTGGCTAGTTTGGATGGTTGTTAAGCCTGACGAGAACTAATGATGGATGAAAATAGACTGCGATTCGGTGTAGGAGTTTTGGTGATTTCGGCAATCGGAATCGGCATCATTCTGACATTCCTGTTTGGGGCCTTTCCTAGCGTTCTGCAGCGTGACTATTCATTGTCGGTGGTCTTTGACTCAGCAGAGGGTATCGGTGCCAATACACCGGTTGTCCGTGATGGCGTACGGATCGGACGCGTTTCGAGTATCAGCCTGCGAGATCAGGGGGGCGTTCTCGTGACGCTCGCGATGGACGCTACCAAGCAGGTGTCTCACTCCTACATCCCGCGGATTGGTACAGGAAACTTTGTTACGGGGGATGCGCAGCTTGAGTTTGTGCTGGGAAAACCCGCAAAGTTGAGAAGTCTTTGGGGTGCTAGCGGGAAAGCAGAGGACTATCCCGAAATACTCAAGCAGCCGTACACAGATGGTGAGTACATTTCGTATGGAGAGAACTCGGAAAGTCTGTTCGAAATGCAGTCTGACCTTCAGGAGACATTTGAGGCGATCCGCAACGCAGGCTCTTCCATCGCCGTTGCTGCTGAGAGCATCAACAAACTGGCGTCTGGTGTAGAGAAGGTAGTCGGGGGCAGTGATTCGAAAATCGAGCAGGTTGCTGACGAAGCGGTGCAGGCACTGCGGGAATTCAATGGAGCGATGACCGATATTCGAGCAATCGTCAACAATCCAGTCATTCGCGAAAATCTTGAAGAATCTGTTGAGCAGTTACCTGAGGTGCTCAAACAAGCAAAGCAAACGCTTGAGTCCACTAAACGCACCTTTGACAGTTTCGAACGTGTTGGCGGGCAGTTCGAGAAGGTTGGCGAAGCGGCAGTTGATACCGTTCGCAGTGCTCAACGAACAGTTAAGAATGTCGAGCAGTTCACTGAACCTCTGGCGACTCATGGTGATGAGCTGGTGAATCAGGTGCTGACCACCATGGCTCGTCTGGACAGCACTCTGGCCGAAGTGGATGAGTTTGGTAAAGCGCTCAATAACAAGGACGGCTCGGTGCGACTGTTGCTCGATGACCAGGAGATGTATTGGAAGATTCGCCGAACGGTGGAAAACATTGAGAGTGCCACTGCAAGGATCAGGCCGATTCTTGATGACGTACGGGTTTTCACCGACAAAGTAGCAAGAGATCCTCGACAACTGGGCGTTCGGGGGGCCCTGTCAAAAAGACCGAGTGGTCTCGGTTTGAAGTGAGCTCAAAAAAATCAACGGTGACAAATTGCTTCACCACCGAAAGCTGACAATGAGGTCAGTTGGTACAACGCTAGCTGGATGCTCGAAGCTGCCCACGAGCACGCCGAACAGCGGTATCTCTGATTTGAGCCTCTTCGGGTGTCGCACCAGACATTGCCAATGCGCTGTCCAAGTCTGCGTGGGCTTTATCACGATCGATCAAGTCGATCGGCGTTGAGCGACCAGTTAGCACATTGATGACATCACCCTCGATGTGGGCGAAGCCACCATCCACGTAATAGCGTTCTGGACCCGCCGCCGTTTGCAAGCGAAGCGTCCCAAAACCCAGCCGACCGATCAAGGGTGCTCGACCACCCATCACACCCAATTCCCCATCAAACATGGGGAGCGACACATACTCGGCCTCACGGTCGAGTTCGGTACGTTCAGGCGTTACAACTACACAGCGAAGTGTCATGACTCTTAGCCCTTCTCTTCCATTTTCTTAGCCTGCTCTTCTGCCTGCTCGATCGCTCCGACGTACATGAACGCCTGCTCGGGCAGATGATCCCACTTTCCATCGCAGATTTCTTCGAAGCTACGGATCGTGTCCGACAAAGGTGTGATCTCCCCCGCCTTGCCGGTGAAAACCTCAGCGACCAAGAAAGGCTGGCTCATAAATCGCTCAATCCGTCGAGCACGATGGACCACCATTTTGTCACCCTCGCTTAACTCATCAACACCCAGGATCGCGATGATGTCCTGCAGCTCACGATACCTCTGAAGGATCGTTTGTACTCGTCTAGCAATCGCATAGTGACGGTCACCGACGTACTGAGGGTCGAGGATACGCGAGTTCGAAGCGAGTGGGTCAATCGCCGGATAAATCCCTTTTTCTGAAATGGAACGCTCCAGATAAATGAAAGCGTCCAACTGTCCGAAGGCCGTTGCCGGAGCGGGGTCGGTCGGGTCATCAGCAGGAACATAAACGGCTTGCACTGATGTAATCGCCCCTTTCTTGGTTGAGGTGATTCGTTCCTGAAGTGCTCCCATCTCGGTTGCAAGTGTGGGTTGGTAGCCCACTGCAGATGGCATTCGACCGAGCAACGCGGATACTTCCGAACCTGCTTGCGAAAAGCGGAAGATGTTGTCGACAAAGAGCAACGTGTCAGCACCCGTTGAATCGCGGAAATACTCCGCCATTGTTAGGGCAGATAGAGCCACGCGAAGTCGAGATCCCGGTGGCTCATTCATCTGACCGAACACCATGCAAGTTTGCTCGATCACCTTGCGACCGGTATCACCAATCTCCGTGTCTTGCATCTCCAGCCACAGGTCAGTGCCCTCACGTGTTCGCTCGCCTACACCCGCGAACACGGAGTAACCACCGTGACTGCTGGCGATTCGGGCGATCAGCTCAGTCAAGATCACCGTCTTGCCAAGGCCGGCCCCACCAAAAAGTCCGGCCTTACCACCGCGAACGAACGGTGTCAGCAAGTCCACAACCTTGATACCCGTCTCGAATACCTCGGTGTTGGTTGAGAGTTCGTTCACAGGAGGGGCTTGCCGGTGAATCGGCATGTACTTGTCCGCGTCGACGGGACCTCGCTCGTCAATCTCTTTTCCAAGTACGTTGAAAACACGGCCAAGTGTGGCAGTACCCACTGGAACGCTCACTGCTTTTCCGGTGTCCACAACGTCCATGCCCCGCATCATGCCTTCGGTGCTTCCCAAGGCAATGGCACGTACACGGCCGCCACCAAGGTGCTGTTGCACCTCACCGACCAAATCGATGTCAACGCCTTTGTGCTGCGACTGGATTGCCACGGCGTTGTAAATCGGAGGCATATGACCTTCGGGAAACTCGATGTCGAAAGTCGAGCCGATCACCTGGGTGACGCGTCCAACAGTGTTTTCGGTTGCGGTAGACATGTTCGTACTAAAGGCTGGGGTTAGCTAATTGAATGTGTGAACTAGAAAGGAAAACATAAACAGGTTTGCATCGTTGGCAATTAGCCTTCCAATGCTTCAACGCCGCCGATGATTTCCATGATTTCGCCCGTGATTTGACTCTGGCGGGCTCGATTGTAAGTCATGGACAATTGTTTGATCATGTCCCCTGCACTCTCTGTTGCTCCTTTCATTGCAATCATTCGAGCAACTTGCTCGCTGACGGCAGAATCGAGGAAGCACTTAAAAAGCTTTGCCTTGAAACTGGTCGGCACGACCTCTTCCAAGATACTTTCAGCGGACGGTTGAAACTCGTAATGTGTGTTTGTGCCCTCATCTGTTCCACTGACGCTTTCGTCGAGTGAACCAAACGGCAATAGTGTTTCGATTGTGACTTCCTGTCGGCTTGTGCTGATAAACCGCGTGTAGATCACATCAAGGCGATCCATCTGTCCTGTGACGTACAACTCAAGGTACTTGGACGCGATTTTCTCT
>DOPG01000326.1:5331-20150 GCA_003513555.1 Rhodopirellula sp.
TTGGACGCGATTTTCTCTACTTCATCGTAGGCCGGTTGGTCCTCGAACTCCTCGTAGGTGTCGTTGGTATCAATTCCGCGAAACTTAAGGCCGTTAATCCCCCGCTTCCCGCTAACGTCGACCAACAGGTTACCGACATCAGATGTCATCTCAGCGATGTGTGGCACTGCTGCTCGAAGCACACCGGCGTTGTAGCCACCGCACAAGCCACGGTTGCTACTCAGTGTCAGCAAGCGACCGGACTGGGGATTTTCACGTTGCTCAAGCAGAGGGTGCCTGACCTCGGTGCCTGAGTCAGCCAAGCTGTTGACGATTTGCGACAACCGATCGGTATACTCCGTCACGGCCGCGGCGCGATCCATCGCTTTCTTGTATCGCGCTGTTGCGATCAATTCCATGGTCCGCGTGATTTTGCGGATGTTTCGGATTGATTTTCGTCGTTTGTCGAGGGCGCGGGCGTTGGCCATGAGTCAGTTGACGCGTTTCGGTTGGTAAAGGGAAAGTACAGGTTCAATCGGGACTACAGGTCACTCTCGACGGGCTTGTAGCCCTTCTTGAATTCAGCGATGCAAGCTTCGATCTTCTCAACGACATCGTCACTCAAGTCCTGCTTCTCATTGAGCAATGTAATGAGGTCGCTGTGCTTATCGTGAGCGAATTGTTGGAAGTCAGCTTCCCATTGCTGGACCGCTCTGACGGGCACATCATCGATGAAACCTCTGGTTCCGGCGTAGAGGCTCAATACCTGATCGGTGACGCTCATTGGCTTGTATTGAGGTTGTTTGAGCAACTCAACCATTCTGTATCCACGATCCAGCTGTGCTTGCGTTGCCGCATCAAGGTCGGTTCCGAGTTGTGCAAAAGCTTCCAGTGCGCGAAAGGCCGCGAGGTCGAGTCGTAAACCACCGGCAACTTTCTTCATTGCCTTGACCTGAGCCGCACCACCAACACGTGATACCGAAATACCAGCATTCATGGCTGGGCGAATGCCTGCGAAGAAGAGGTCCGGTTGGAGATAGATCTGCCCATCAGTAATCGAGATCACGTTTGTCGGAATGTAGGCAGACACCTCACCTTCCAGTGTTTCGATAATCGGGAGACTTGTGATGGATCCACTTCCCAGTGCCTCAGACAGTTTTGCGGATCGCTCAAGCAGTCGGCTGTGGCAATAAAATACGTCACCGGGATACGCTTCGCGTCCGGGCGGACGCCGCATCAACAGGCTCATCTGACGATATGCGGTTGCCTGTTTCGACAAGTCATCGTAGATCACAAGCGAGTGACCACCGTTGAACATGAAGTGTTCTGCCATCGCTGTACCGGCATAGGGTGCAACATACTGCAAAGGTGCTGGGGCAGAGGCACCGGCTACAATTACCGTGGTGTATTCCATCGCTCCGTGACGCTCCAGTGCATCGACCACACCGGCAACGGACGAGTCTTTCTGCCCGATCGCAACGTAGAAACATTTGACGTTCTTGCCTTTCTGGTTCAGGATCGCGTCAATGCCAATGGCTGTTTTGCCGGTTTTTCTGTCACCGATCACAAGCTCTCGTTGGCCGCGTCCAATTGGTGTCATCGCGTCGATCGCTTTGATACCGGTTTGCATCGGCTCGGTGACAGGTTGCCTTTCGGCTACGCCCGTTGCGATGATCTCAACCGGGCGTGTGACATCGGTCTGAACCGGGCCTTTGCCGTCCAGTGCGTTGCCCAGCGGATCGAGTACGCGACCGACGACTGCATCACCCGCAGGAACCGACAGCAGTGTTCCGAGTGCTTTGACTTCGTCGCCCTCCTGAATGGTCAGGTAGTCACCAAGAATGATCACACCAACGGAGTTTTCCTCAAGGTTGAAAGCGAGTCCAATCGCGCCGTTGGGGAACTCAACCATCTCGCCGGCCATAACGCCAGATAGTCCGTAAACGCGAGCGATGCCGTCACCAACTTCAAGGACGGTACCGACTTCGCGAACATCGACTTTGCTATCGAATTGCTCAATCTCTTCTTGCAAGACTGAGGCGATTTCGTCACTGCTAAATTTCATGGGTCTGAATCAATAGTGTTGGCCCGGCAGTTCTGTCGAGCGTTGATAGTTGGTGCCGGTTGGCCGGCAAGTCAAAACCTATTCTGATGTGAGTTCACCAAAGCGGTGTAGCAATTGGCTGGAGAAACCGTTTCGTGTGCGACGTGCGAGTGCATCCAAACGGTTGGATACGCTGCTGTCGAACACGCGGTCTCCCACGCGGATTACCATGCCGCCGATCAAATCTGGATCGACTGACTCTGACAATCGCACCTGCTTCTGCATGATGGAACCAATTTGCTCTTCAATTTTGGATCGAAGGGCGTCGTCTAGTGGAACCGCAGTCTGCACTGTGGCAACCAATCGGCCAAGCATTTCGTCATGGATCGTGTCTGCAGCAGCACGTACTGCATCAACATGAGCCAAGCGTCCTCGGCCAGCCATGACCTTGAGGAATTTCACTAAGAGTGGATCACAGCTCTCGCCGAACAATCGGTCGATCACTCTGATCTTTTCATTGTCATCGATCTGGGGCGAGGCAAAAGCAGTTCGGAGCTGAGGACTCACCGCTAAGCACTCATCGACAACTGAACCTAGCTGTTCAATGATCTTGTCCGCGATGCCAGCGCTCCGCGCCGCACCGATCAACGCACGGGCATAAGTTTTGCCCAGTTGTTCGGCACCGGTATCGAGCACTGTGTCGTGTTCAGCAGCTTCGTTCATGGCTTACGCTCGGGAAATACCCGCGTTCGATGGAGTAATTTTTCGTGACAACATCCGAGTTGATCAGTTGTTGCTGGGGAGCCGATCCAGCGACTGGCGGATCAACTCAGCATGATCTTCAGCCCTCAGTTCTCTACCGATGACCTGTTGGGCAACTCCAATCGCTAAATCAGAAGTTTGCCCGGCGAGTTCGGCAAGAGCAACCTTTTTGGCCGTCTCTATCTCTGCGTTCGCGCGTTCCCGCTGACGCTCTGCTTCCTCTTTGGCTTCATCAACAATTCGCTGCCCGCTGGCAGTTGCGTCGTTGCGTGCGTCTGACAGGATCGACTGAACTTCCACCGCGGCACCATCAAGCTTCCCTTGATAGTCCGCCAGCAGGCTCTGTGCATCCGCCTTGGCTTTTTCCGCGTCTTTCAGTTCGTCGAAGATTTTGTCTTCTCTGGCCTGAAGTCCGTCCAGGATAACTGGCCAAACAAACTTCGAGAGGATTCCGAGAACTCCCAAGAAGATCAGGAGATTACAAATAGCGGAACCAACGTCAAAGCGAAGTAAAACAGGGTCGCTTTCCGCGTGCTCACCTTCGCCATCCGAGTGGTCACCCGTTTCCGTGGTTTCGGCCGCGTTATCTTCGGCCGCCTCTGCACCATACAACGCAGGGGCGATGCCAGCGCTCATGACAAAAGACGCAAAGCAAAGTACGAAACAGCGCATGGCTGCCCGCAATCCTGCGTGCTGGTGTGACATCCAACTCATCGTGATCATCATCTTTATCCTAGTCAGCAGTCAGTCAAAACTGTTCCATCGGAGCACCTATACCGGTGAGGCCAATGTTTCGACATGTGGTAGCCACCGTGCGTGGGCCACTGCCAGCATTGACAAACACAGCCTGCCGTACGCAATGGTTACGAGATATAGAGAAGAATCAGGGCGATAACGGTCGCACCCTCGATCAATGCTGCAGAAATCAACATTTGGGTCGAGATGGTTCCACCGGCCTCGGGCTGGCGGGCGATCGATTCAACCGCTGCGCTACCAATGCGGCCAATTCCCAAGCCAGCACCGAGAATAGCCAAGCCGATACCGATACCGATACCTAAACTTCGTACGGTTCCGTCTTCCTGTGCCAGCAACATTGCCATTTCAAACATCTTTGGATAGCTCCTAAGTCATCTCTCGTGAAGTGCTCAACAACCACGAACGAGTTGGGCGTGCTGAGCAAAAATTGAGTTTGGGTTTTAAAAAAGGGATTTGAGTACCATGAATCGTTCCGGTGACCTGTTTAGCCAGCAGGATCGGGCATGGGGGTGATTCTTTGTGGGTCCGCGATCTTATCGAGGTCCATTTGGTCTTCATCTCTGAAGGGATGCTCTTCCAAGTGGTTGTCGTCGTGGTGACTCGCAACCAGCGAGATGAACAGCACGGTCAAAAATGTGAATATAAAGGCTTGCAGGAAACAGATAAACAACTCAAGAAGCGTAAGCACGATACCGGCAAGGATTACCGCGATCTGAACTCCATAAGCCATGCCATGACTCACCTCTACAGCAGCGAAGACCAATCCGATGAACGCAGCGAGCACCAAGTGCCCCGCCATCATCGTGCCAAACAGTCGCATTGCTAAGACGACGCACTTGATAATCAGGCCTAACCACTCCAGAAAGAAAAGTGGAATACCGATCAGAAGCATCTTCTTGTCTTGCCAACCCAGCGGGTTGAAGTGGGCAAAAAAGGCCTTAACACCCGTTTCTTTGATACCGATGTAAATGATCGCGATAAATGTGCCAGTCGCAAGCACTACGTTGAGAGATAAGTTGCCCGTCGCTGTGCCCCCGAGGTGAAGCAGGTGCTCATTGTTCGTACCGAAGACGAAAGCAGTCAGGTACAACGCCGGGCCAATAGGAACCAAGCCCAGCACATTTGCGAACAGGACAAAAAAGAAGATTGTCCAAATGTAGTAAATGTATTTGTCGGTCAGTTCATGAAGATTGGGGCGGACCACCTCATCTCTCATGAAAGAACACATGGTTTCAAAAATTTGAGCGAACCGCCCGCGGGTGCGGTATGCCTCGAGTCCCTCGCCCTGCACCCGAACACGACCCGCGACAAACTTAAATACCAAGATCACAGCGACCCCGGATACGAAACTCATCAACAGGTGATTCGTGATGGAGAACTGGTAAACGCCGTCAATGATGTTCAGTGCAGGTATGTGCCTGCCAGGAACCTCCACTTCAAACAGCGGTCCATGCACGGTGTGCGGGATCACGTGCGAAGTGGGGTCTTGTGCGGATGCGAGTAGCAGGTTCATTCCAGCATTCATTTTCAGAAATCGGTCCCATCAACTAATACGTCTGATGCTGTGAGGGGTACTTCCGGCGTCGCGGCATTGAGGGCGGTGGCTTTCTTCGCAAGCCAAAAGACTTCAAATGCAGTTAACGCGATGTACCATCCACAAACAAAAAGAACGATTGTTTCGACTGGCAGTCCCACTTGATAACGACACAGCACGAGAAGTGCAACGGTGCCTATGACACGAATAATCATGGTCGCTTGGACGCCGACCAGAAACAGGCCGCTTCTCTGAATTCGATGTTGTCTCGAGAGCTTCGATTCAACTGGAAATTCAGGCGTCGCAAGCGTCATGCCGGGGATCAATGCACAGACGGAAATCAGCCCACTCATGACTGCGATAAAGGTCGTTGGCCAGAGCAGTTCAGATGCTGAAAAAAAGACGATAACCGAAGAAAATGCCGCTAGAACAGCCCAAACGAGTAGCATGCGACTCGTAACCTTCCCAAAAAGGCCACGGATCGAGATTGCCTCGGCGGTTTGAGTTTCTGTTTTCATGGCTATGAATGCCAAAACCTGAGCACTGCAGGAGAAGTCATGCATTACTTTCCTCGATTTGCCGCAACGCTTTCATGATGAATCGGAGCATTCCTAGGCCGAAACCTACCAAGCCACCCAGCGCAAAGCCAATGCTCCTGTCTGCACCAAAGTAGCGGTCAACTAAGTGGCCAAGCCCTGCCAAAACGACGGTTGTTCCCGCGAGTTCAAAACCCATTCCCGCCACAACTGCGATCGAGCGAGGTTGATCAGTATGGCGGGAGGTGACTTTTTCTTCGGGTTTCTGCGTGGGAAGTAAATTCGAAATAGTTTTGGGTCCGGTTGATTCCCCACCGGAGTCGATCGATGAGGTCGAATCGGTTTTTGGCACGGCATCGCTTTCCAGTTACAGGAAGTTTCCTGGAGGCAGTCTTCGAGCAAGGACTGTAATGTGATCTGTAATTCTGGAGAATCCAGTGGCAGCGACGTATGGCCGCACCCCGTTTGGTGTTCGGTGGTGGCGGCGAATGCCACGTTGCGGCAATTCGTTAGCATCTCCAGCATCGTTAACCCTGTGCGTCGGTTTGTCGTTTCGCTGGGGGCAGGTCGAGTCGGTTGCCAGCGAGCTTTCTGCTCACCCATGCACACCGCCCTAACGTTTCGGTATCTCAATAAAGCTCAAGGCAGTCTGAGAAAGGTGAATTCTCCCTGATTTCTTTTGACTGCTTCTACGGACGTTTGCTGATCGGCTTTGTGGTCTTATTCCATCATCACGCGGTGCAGGTGTGCACGTAGGATGGGTGGCTGCGTGCCCCACTAGGGGTGTTCTCTAGTCCGCAAAGTTTCACTTTTTTGCTGATTTGGCTGGCTGTAACGGTTAATTTTCCCTGGTTTGTGTCAAAAGGTGCGGATGAGTCTCTAGCTATTTTTCGATCCCTTGGCATAATGATTCTGGTGACGATTTTACCGTTAATGCAGGTTCGATGGTTCAGATTCTGTAATTATTCCCGCCCTTGGCGGGTAGAAAGTAGAACGCAGGGCATCACTTGAGTTGGCGAATCCCGCCTGGTCACAGCCTAAGGGATGCTGGGCCATGTGGTGTCACCACAGCAGCTGGATGCTGAACACACGGGGACACGGTAAGCACTCAGGAGGAATAGCTGCCGAAAGCGATAGCATTACTTAGCACCGCGATGCAGTACGCAGAAGCGGTGTCACGATCTTGGAGGTGCAGGTGATCACGACCGCAGACTTAAAAGCTCAAACACGTCGCGAGCTGGCCGATTTGGCTCGAAACTATGGCGTTCCCGGTTGGCACGGACTCAAAAAAGATGAGTTGGTCACAGAAATCCGGAAGGTCCAGCGGCGCTTGCGTCAAAAGGCGTCTGCCGAGAAGGCAAAGGCTTCTACAGGCCCCGCCAAGAAGAAACGGGGCACAAAGGCGAAGTCCACGACTGTCGCTGCATCTTCCAAAGCGGCATCGGGTTCGGCAAAGACACGCAAGACAGCTGCGAAGTCTTCATCTCGCTCAGCCAAGCCCAAGCCGATGCCAAAGTTGCCCGAGCCGAAAGTTTCGGCCAAGACTGCGCGGATTAGGGCCCAAATCCGAAAACGCCGAGAAACGATGCTCCGCAACAAGGATCTTTCCACCGGTACCTTAGTCGGCGGTGCGGCGGTCAATCGTGGTGCGAATCGCACACGTGCTGATGAGCAGCACCAAGATCGAGTTGTGTTGATGGTCCGTGATTCATACTGGCTGCAGGCGAGTTGGGAAATTACTCGGGCTAGTGTGGAGCGAGCGGAGTCAGCATTGTCTGAACGCTGGCATACCGCGGTTCCGATGCTGCGGCTGTTGAGTGTCAGTGATGTCAGCAACAATCGGGCGGAAAGTGTCGAGCGTGATATCCCCATTCATGGTGGGGTCGACAATTGGTACATCGATGTCGATGAACCGCCATCTCGCTACCGTGTGATTATCGGCTATTTGTCCGATAACGGTGAGTTTTACACGGTCTGCCGGAGCAACGTGGTCGAAACACCCCGCCCAGGAGAGTGCGAGCGTCTTGATGAACACTGGCGAGACATAGCAGAAGACTATGAGCGTATCTATTCCCTCAGTGGTGGGTATGACACTGATGCAGGTGACCTCAAGGAGGTCTTTGAGGAGAAGCTCTGCAGGCCAATGCCTCTGCGAGGAGAGCAAGGACAGACCGTTGCTGATCCTACCCTGTTGCGTCAGTCGAAGCTCCCGTTCAATGTGGATGCTGAGTTGATTGTTTTTGGAAAGACCGTGTCTTCGGCCTCGGTCACCGTGGCCGGTCGGCCTGTCAAGTTGCAGGCAGATGGATCTTTCACCGTGCGTATGGAGCTCCCCGACAAGCGGCAGGTGTTACCAGTGACAGCTGAAAGCCGCGACGGGCTTCGACAGCGAACAACTGTGATTGCAGTCGAACGCAACACCAAGGTCATGGAGCCAGTAGAATTGGATGACCGGCTGTAATAACAGCTCAATCCCCCAGCCGCGCTAACTGTGCGGCGGTGATGCGGCCTACTACCAGCGTTCGAGCCATCATGACTTGAACGCTGTTTTTTTGTGATTGACCTTTGCGGAGTAGTTTATGTTCCCTCGATTTTCGGCAGTTCCGTTCCTTCTTTGTCTCGCTGCCGTTTTGCCACTGGCAAAGGTTGTGGGTGAGGACGGAGCCAGTAAGGCTGTTAATGGCTCTGTCAAAATTTTGTTGATCACAAGTGGCTGCTGCCATGACTACGATTTTCAAACCAAAGCGATGCAATTGGCCATGGAAAAGTATGGAGCAGACGCTGCTTGGACAGTAGTAAACGAAGGTGGCACCGGCACCAAGGCGCAAATCGAATTCTATAAAAATCCCAAGTGGGCCGAGGGTTTTGATGTTGTTATTCACAATGAGTGTTTTGCCAACACCAGTAATGCTGATTACATCAGGGGTGTAACGGCTCCGCACTATGCAGGGACCAACGCTGTCGTGATTCATTGTGCCATGCACACCTACCGCGCAGCTGAGATTGATGACTGGCGCAAGTTCCTCGGCGTCACTAGCCGTCGTCATGAGCATCAAATCAATTACAGGGTGGATGTGACGAACAAGAATCATCCGATCATGAAGGGGTTCCCCGATGGGCATATCACTGCAAAGGACGAACTCTATGTGATTGAGAAGGTATGGCCTGAGACGACCGTGCTTGCAACTTCAAAGAGTGAGAAAACGGAAAAAGACCACCCTGTCTTCTGGGTTAATAAGTTCGGAAAGGCAAGAGTATTTGGTACGACTTATGGACATTCCAATGCAACCTTCGAAGACGATGTTTTTCTGAGGGCTTTGACCAGAGGCACCTTGTGGGCAGCTGGAAAGTTGCCCGCGGCTGATTCAGCTGAGTGATGCAGGCGATTTGGGAGCACTGACCTGTTGTGTGAAAGCTATTGCTTTCTCTCAAAGGAGTCAGCATCAATTGTGAAAGAGCTGTCTCTCGTTGTCCGGTTGAGCGGTTCCGATGCGAAATCCTCTTGTGTGTGAAATTGTACCTTGAAGCGTTGCATGTATCGTTTAAGCAGTGTTCGGCGAATGAGGTCTCGACCCTGCGGCAGAAGTAACGTGAATCCCACCGCGTCAGTAAGTAGACCGGGGGTCAATAGCAACGCCGCCGCGAAGACGATCATGAGGCCATCCTGTATCTCATGGCTCGGTGCCCTGCCCTCCGCCAAAGCGGACTGAAAACGAAACCATGTCATGACGCCTTCCCTCCGAGCCAGCCACGAGCCAAGGATGCCAGTCACGATGACAAGCAGGATTGTTGTTCCAAGGCTGGTGTAGTTGGCTAGCTGAATCAGCAGCATCAATTCAATGAGTGGCACCAGAATAAAAGCAGCTAGTAATCGAGTGAACATGCTCGCTCTATGCCTCCAGTGGGTGGAGATTGGGTCAAAAGAAGCCACCTTGGCAGTCAATTCTATATCGACAAGGAAGAGACAGCAGCTTTTGTGCCGAAGCCGTCATATTGTCGGAAAAGTACGAGATGCCCGTTCTTTCATTCACGCGTTTATGTTCTTTTCGGAACCGCAGAAGGTTTGTTACTGACTTTGATCGATTTCGCTCTGTTTGCCGCGCTGGCCAGCGATTGCCGGCTTTGCAGATTGTGAAGGTTGCCGAATTGTCACTTTGGTCGTTCCTGGTTTCCGCGGTAGAATCAAGCGTCAGGTTGGAGGGGGGAATCAGTGATGATTCTATCGTTGCGCGGTGGTATGAAGATGGTGATCGAACATCGGTGTTTTTAAGAATGTTGCTCGTGGGTGTGAATGTTTCGATGTGCTGGAATTCCGTGATTTGCATTTCTTGTCACTATCGGTTTGAGTCAGATGGAGCCAGCTCCGGGCAATTTTGGCTTCGCACTGAGGTAAAAGACAACGTTTGCAAGTCAGGGAATCAAACTTATCTGGGGCTTCAGTTGTGAAGCACGAATCGCTGTTGACTGGCCGCCATGGGCAACTGCATGGACGCCTGTGGTGCCAAGTTCCGAATCCCGTAGGTGTTGTCGTTGTGATTCACGGCTTGGGGGACCACGGGGGGCGTTATCAGTCACTGGCCCAAGTCCTGGGTGCCGAAGGGTGGTGTACCTATGCCTTTGACTTGCCCGGGCATGGACGCTCGCCAGGGGGGCGTGGCAGAGTCGACTCGTTTCTGGGATTGCTGGCAGACATTGAAGCAGCTTGCCGCACTGTGAGGGAGCGATTTTCAGACGTGCCACTGGTGCTGCTCGGTTACAGCATGGGTGGCAACTTGGTGCTTAATTATTTGCTGCGATGTTTAGAGGGGGCTCCTGCTTGCGACACTAAGCCTGATGGAATCGTACTGTGTGGCCCAATGCTATTGCCGCCTGTCCCGCCACCCCGTCCTCACATCTTTGCTGCTTGGTTGACCGGGTACTTGATGCCATGGATTCAGATTGAGCGACCCGTCGATGTCGAGATGTTAACCGGTGATCAGCACCAAGCTGAAATGATTACCGAGGACTGTTGGATGCACACACGCATCACGTTGTATCTTGCGACGCAATTATTATCGCAGGGACGTTGGGCATTGGATCATGCCCGTCGAATTGATGTGCCTTCCTTGGTGATGTACGGCGAAGACGATTTTTTGATTGATCGAAGTGCCTGCGAGAATCTTGCCATTCGAGCAGGCGACCGTGTAACACTTAGTCAGTGGCCGGGGCTTCGCCATGATTTATTTCATGATCACGGTAGCCAAGAGGTTTGTCAGTTTGTTTCCGCCTGGTTAGTCGACCAATTCTTAACGAGAGACTAATTGACTTTGAGTTGAAACGCTGGATCATCTGCACTGGTCTCGGTGACTTGGAGTATTACGGCCCGAGAGGGGGACTCATGGAGCAAAGTTCATCAAACGTCGTTCACAGCTGCCCCGAAGGGTAATTCTTCAAGTTGATAGTGCCGACAGAGGATTGGTGACCGAACAGCATGAGAAGTTTGGTAAACTGTGTGCTTCTCCGTCCTGTTACCCGGATTAAAGTTGCATCTCATGGTGTTTTCAGCAGGTGATCCCGCTGTCCGAATCACGTCTCCCAAGACCAGATACTGTCGTTTGAAGGCTTGTCTCGTTGCCAGCATCTCGGTCCTGTTTCTTTTTGTGGTTATCCAATCGCAGGTCGCTTTAGGCAAAGATGCAGGGTTTCGAGTGGGTGTGAGATTTCTTGATCCGACCTCTGCGGAGGTTCGCTGGGAGTCCGCACAGGCAGGACCCTCTTCGGTTGCCTTCGGTTTGACCCGTGAGCTTGGTGAAATCGTTGAGTCGGTCGAGAATGGAACCAGTCACCGTGTTGTTCTAAATGATCTGAAGCTGGGGCAAACGTATTATTATCGAATAGGCACAGCGAAGGACGGCAAGTTACTGCTGAGTCCATTTTTTGAATTTGACATGCGGATGAATTACGCACCGCCCCTGATCTCGACCCTAAATGGCACGGACAAAGAGGTTGCCGGTGGAATTGTCTCGGATGATATCTTGGATGGTTTGATCAAGCTGTTGAATCATGCTGGCGGGTTCGCCGTTGTCAGTCAGGACCAGTCGAAATCTTGGGCAGAGGCTTTGGCTGCTCGTACTGCCATGACCGTCATTGCGTCATGCTGGGACGAAGTGGAGATGCAGCGTCTCCGTAAACAGTGGTATGAGGCAGGTGTTTATGGTGTTCGGCTCACCGCGCAGCAAGCCGCTGACGTTCCCGAGGACTTTGCCAATCTGGTGATTTGTTCTGCTTCTAAGATTGGTGACTGTAAACGGCTTGTTGCCAAGTCGGGAACGCTTGTTTGTGTCGGAGAGCCCCCAAGCGAATCGAGAAGTGAGTGGACCTCACTGGGACCAGGCATCTGGCTTCAAAATTTAAATCAAGTGTCCCAGCTTGCTGAGTGGGGGCATCAGTATGGGTCACCGGCCAATCAGTCCTTTGTGGGTGAGTCTCTGGGCGGGGCTGATGAGGCGGGAGAATTGGAGGTGCGTTGGCTTGGGAGACCGGGGGCAGACTTTGGAATCGACCGGAATCCTCGAATGCCTGCCCCGCTTGCCGTTGGGGGACGTTTGTTTCACCAAGGGATGAATCGAATGGTCGCGTTGGATGCGTTCAATGGAGCTATCCTTTGGTCGCTCGAAATCCCTGATTTACGCCGAGTGAATATTCCAAGAGATTGCGGCAATTGGTGTGCTGATCGCGATCGGGTCTACGCTGCTACTCACAATTGCCTATGGATCATTGATGCCGCTACTGGTGAAATGCTGAATACTTTGCGACTTCCCAAGCCATTCAACGCAGAGCACGAGTGGGGGTTTGTTGCTGTCACGGACGACATGGTGGTTGGTTCTGCGGTAAAGGGTGAAAGTATCTACGAAGATTATTGGCAGAAGGCCGCGTGGTACGATGGGAAAGATGATGCCGCTACAGCGAAGATCTGTGCGGATTCGATCATCGCCTACGACAAGAAATATGGCGATGTTCTTTGGCAATACGATATGGATGCTGGAGTGCAGGCGACCATCACGATCGTAGAGGACTCGATTTACTTCGTTGAGGTCAACGATCCAACATTACGTCGTTCCAAAAGTGGGAAATTGACAAATCAGCAAATTTGGAAAGATGCATCTGTGGTCTGTCTGGACCGAAAAACGGGTAAGCCGCGATGGAAAAAACCAGTTGCATCTCAGGCAGCTGATCAAGTAGTTGCCTTTGGATTGGCTGATGATGATCAATTCGTGCTACAGTCTTCCTCTGGCAATCAATTCCATTTTGCCTCCTATGCCGCCGGAAGTGGGGATCCGCTATGGAGTCGCGATGTTAATTGGCCAGAGAATCATCACGGTGCCCATATGCAGCACGCGGTGTTGATGAGCGGCAAGTTGTTTGTGCAACCACACATCCTTGATGCCGCAACCGGAGAGACAATCCAAACTGGAACGCTTGGCAAACGCCGTGGGTGTGCCACTCCGATAGGAACAGGAGAAGCAATTCTGTTTCGAGGTGGTACAGGTCCGTTGTCACTGTGGTCAATTGAACAAGGAAAGCGAACTGAATTTACACGTTTAAGGCCCAGTTGTTGGCTGAGCACGATACCAGCTCAAGGCATGTTGTTCTCACCCGAAGCGGGGGGCGGTTGCTCGTGCGGTGGTTGGATGGAATGTTCCATTGGTTTTGGGCCGCGTAGGCCGGCATCTGTTCCTGCGATGAGCAGCGGGGCCAGCGAGCAGCAAGGAGTCGAGAAATGAGCCTGCTGAGTCAGAAAATGAAGAAGCCCTTACCGGTACGAGTACTGCCTTGGACGTTCGGGTTGATGGTAATGGTAGTGTCGCATGCACCACTTCTGGTCGCTCAGTCCGATGTTGAATCGGGTGATGTGGTTGTCCCCAGTGATCAAGCGACGGGTTGGAACACATATCGACACGATAATCGTCGAAGTGGCGTCACCTCATCAAGTTTGAATTTTCCGTTAAACAGCAAGTGGGTCCATCGTTCGCCGTTGCCACCGCAAATGGCGTGGACCGGTCCAGCCAAATGGGATGCCTATTCAGGCAATAGCGGCTTGCAGTCGATGAGAAATTTCGATCCGTGTTTTTATGTGACTTCGGATGGGGAATCGGTTTTTTTCGGATCTTCCGCTGACGATGCGATTCATTCACTCGATTTGAAAACCGGGAAAGAAAAATGGGTTCACTTTACCGGTGCAGCAGTTCGTTTGCCTCCCACCATTGCGAATGGGAAGCTGTACTTCGGCTCGGATGATGGTTTCGCCTATTGCTGCGACAAAGCATCGGGTGAACTGGTGTGGCGCACAAGAGCTGCAACCGGAAGTCAGCATATCACCAGCAATCGTAAATTGATGTCGTTGTGGCCCGTTCGTACGGGGGTATTGGTGGAGGGGGAGCAAGCGGTCTTTGCTGGCTCACTCGTGCCATGGGAAAAATCATATTTGTGCGCGGTAGATGCATTTTCAGGTGGCGTGGAAAGTGAGATGGGATTTCGCCGGGAACTCGCTAACGTGACGCTGCAGGGTGCACTCCTGGCTTCATCAAAAAAACTGTTTGTACCTCAAGGACGGGCTGCCCCCCTTGCTTTTGACAGGAAGGATGGGACGCCACGCGGAAAAATCGGCGAGGCAGGTGGTGTCTTTTGCATCCTTTCTGAGGATGACATGCTTTTCGCTGGTCCACCGCATCAAAAGGAAAGAGATGATCAGATACGCGTCGCCGATCTTGATGCCAAGGCAGCGGTAGCGTCGTTCACCGGAACCAATCGGATTTTAGTTGCAGGTGATCTTGCCTGGCTGGCAACTGATGGGAAACTAAAGTGCCTCAATCGCAGTCAAAATGTGCAGGCTCAGGACAAGATCCGAAAAATTCAGAATGACCTGAAAAAGAAAACGATCACCGCGGAACAGGCAAAGCCGCTCCTTCAAGAAACTCACAAACAATTGAAGGATGCGTGGCAGTGGGAAGTCGAATCAGATGTCCCATTCGACATGGTCAAGGCAGGTGACGCCGTAATCGTTGGGCTAAATGGCAGTGTAAGGGCTTACTCCGCGGTTGATGGGAAGTTGCTATGGCAAGCGGATTTGGCTGGAACCGCACATGGCTTGGCAATCGTCGCCGGGATCCTGATTGTCAGTACTGACCTTGGTCACATTCATGCTTTTGCCCAGTCCGATGAGTGACAG
>DOPG01000326.1:20364-47343 GCA_003513555.1 Rhodopirellula sp.
CAGTCCGATGAGTGACAGAACAATGCGTGGCGACGCACTCAGCGTTTGCGTGGGAGATCATTGATGGAAGGATCGAAATTCTCATTCACGATTCGGAACTGGTTGCTATTGCTGGTGGTCTTGGTGATTATTCCTGCCTCCGCATTCGCGTGCAAAGTACCTGTTTTTCGGTATGCTTTGGAACGCTGGGATGTAGATCGATACACCATGGTTGTCATGCTCAATGGGGAACCGGACGATCAGATAGCCCAAGCGATCAAGCGTGTTACCGAAGTCAGTGCTACTGACGCGGCAAATATTGAATTGCAGGTCATTGATGTTGCGACACTCTCTCCTCAACAGCAGTGGCAACTCGAATACTTTGACCCAACTGTTGAAACGCCACACCTGCAGATTTTTTATCCAGAGCGAAAGGGGCAACGGAAACTGTGCTGGGAAGGTCTCTTTACAAGCTCGACACTCGAGACTTGGCTCAACTCTCCTTTGCGTTCCAAGGTCGCTGACAAATTAGTTGCTGGAGCTTCTGCTGTTTTTGTTTTGGTTGAATGTGAGGATGCAGAACTGAATCAGAAGGTAGCTGCAACCGTGCGTCTCGGTGTGCAGCAGGCGATGGCGGAAATAAGTATTCCTGAGGGGGTTATTCCACGATTTGGGGCAAACGAGTATCTACAGCAGCATCCCGAGGCATCGCTTGATGATGTACTGCGTTGTGATGTGCCGCTAAAAATTGATTTTGAAATTGATCGAATGGCGTTTGATGACGAGGATGAGGAAGCTTTGAGAGCCATGGGACGTGGCCTGACTACTTCTTCCTCTGGGCCATGGTTGCTTCCAATTTTTGGAAGAGGCCGAATGCTTGATGCGATTGACGCAAAGGAATTATCGTCACAGACGGTTATGAATGCGTGCCAATACATGGTCGGTGAATGTAGTTGCACAGTTAAGACGCAGAACCCCGGAGTGGATTTGTTGATGTCAGCGAACTGGAGTGAAGCGTTGGGGGGAGATACGGTGGTGATTGTTGACGCGCAAGCTGATTTATCTCCTCAGCTCGTTGAGATTCCTCGGGGGACGACAACAGAGACCCCTGCGGCTTCCTTGGAGTCTGGTGATGCCATCCAGCTAGCGGAGGATCAAATATCAGAGGAGCAGACTGCTTCCGGCGAACCACTGTCAGCGGACAGCAATGCACGGGTTGGCAATGTTGGGCTGGACAATCCAGCAGCTTATCGATGGAAGCTTGGGGGCGTTTTGATATTCGTTTTAGCTGGCACTGGAATTGCGGCGATTGGGTGGGTAGTTCGGTCACGCAACCGTTGAAATTGCTTCAGCCCTTGGGTAGCCACAGCGAGGCGTCGGTGGTGTGTTGACCCTTTCGTTTCGCTTTCACCCGCACGTAGGGAGCGATGTAGCTGGCTCGATCGGCGAAAGTGCCTGCGTGGGCATCTTTTCGAGCGTGCATCGGTTCGCTTAGGTCCTCGATGACAAATCCAGCTCGGCACATGCCACCAATGATTTCTTCCCAGCGATGCAGGAACTCAATTGCGCCTGTTTCACGTAATCGACGACTGTTGGTGCTGGTTGAGGCGACTGCCGGGATATGAGCGTCGCGGTAATAGCGGTGTTGGATTTGGTAGTTTCCGTCGATGGGGTCTACGGTTGTTTGCAGACTGGTGGGTTGCTTGTGTTGGCTGACGTAGAGGCCGTCTGATCTCAGGACTCGTGCAACCTCCAAGAAGACGGGTTGGATGTTTGGGAGGTAGCAGGTGCTGACAGGGTGAATGACGATGTCGAATTCACCGTCTCGAAGCATGGGGAGTTGGTCCATGGAGGTTTCAAAGAGGCGAATTGAATAGCCTCTTTCCGCGGCCACGCGGCGATCAAGTTCAAGCATGGCACCGCTGATATCGACGACGGTGACGTTGGCTCCTGCGGCTGCATAGAGGGAGCTTTGTCGCCCTCCCCCTGCTGCCAAGCAGAGCAGATTGCGGCCTTGGATTGACTCACCTAGCCATCCGGCGGCATCTACAGTGGCCAGCGGATCTCTGAGTTCCTCGTCCTTGGCAGGCCTGCAGAGGGGTGAGTCCGCCGCTGCCATGGCATCATAGACTTGGCGATTTTGACGAAGGATTTCACGTTGATCCATGCTGCGAATGATTACGAGTGGGAAAAAAGTGGCTCTTAAGGTAGGGATTTTGCATGGAATCACCCGTTTTGTTCAACAAAACGTAGTTTTTTTCCACTTTCGGGAACTTTGCGCGACCCCGTAGCATCCCAATTCCTGTCAGCTGTAACGGACGTGGCTGATTGTAGCTATTATGCCTTGGCTGCACGTTTTACGTAGTCCGGGTTCCAGATGGAGCTTGCCCGAGAATCGCGGCGACACGGTTTAACAAAATGTCACTCCCACCAGCACTTATCGACCAGCTGCTTACAGGCTACTTGGACAAAGTCCTTTCCGCCGACGAGCTCGCTCGTGTTGAGACGCTTTTGGAAACAGAGCCGTCGGTTGCCGAAGAATTGGCAAAGCTTCAAGAGCTGAGATCGGCACTGAAGGCCGTCGCGTTGGCTGACAGTGATATCCAGCTGGATACTGGATTTGCCGAACGCGTGATCGATGAAGCCGTCTTGCGAGCACGCTCCGCAGGGGTATCTGGTGAGCATCCGTTATTGCGAATCGATAATCCGCCTGTTGTGAATGCTCCCGAGATATCAAACTCAGCGACGGCAAACTCAGCGACGGCAAACTCAGCGACGTGGCGAATCGCAGCGGTCATGGTTGGGCTGGCTGCATCGATCGCGTTGGCGGTTTTTCTGATGCGTTCGGAGGCAGCACGTGAGACGGGAGATTCAAACCCCCCGATCGTGCAGGTGAATCCAGATACGTCGGTGCCGGGCATTTCAGAGGAGATCAAACTGCAGCCGGATCCTTCCAGTGCGATTGTATCAAGTCAAGCGGGTAATCCTGGTGTTGGTCGCAGGACCGAAGCAACAGAGTTCGAAAAGCCGGTAGAAGCCCGAGTTCAGAGCCCTGAGGTAGATGAAAATGCAGTGGTAGCGATGCCGGATACAGGCGATAGCCCGAACGGACTTTCGGCGGAGGTGGTCGGGGCAGAGTCTGCCGTTACTCTGGGAGCAATTTTGGTCGTCAATGTTGAGCTTACCAATGAAGGCAGGGAGCAGGATGTGTTCAATGCCGCGATGAAGCGGGCAGGTTTAAAGGCGAGCAGCCAGAAGAAAATATCTGAAGAAGTTGTAGGTGTAATTGAGAATCCTTCACTCCAAACACCTCAGGGGGCCGCAGTTGTTTACCTGCAAGCTCCAGCCAAGGATCTGGATCGGTTGTATCTTGGGCTGATCGCCGATCGCGTAGGCGTGAAATCGGTGGGCATGAGCCTTGCGATGAATGCCCCGGTGATGCGAGCAATCAACGCGGTGCGTCAAGATCCAACTGCAGTGCGTCACGAGAGTTCATCGCTGCGGTTGCTCAGCGATGATGACTCAATAGCACAACTGGCCAATACGCTGCTCAATCTCGAGTTTATAGGGATGAGGAACGGTGTCACCGTTCCAAGTACCGGTGGAGATCAGATGGCCGAAATCTTGCTGCTGGTCAAGTAACTGGTTGAATGCAAAACGACACAAGTTTCGAGGGATGAGTGGCGCTTCGAGATTTGTGATTACCCAGATTTTGCTCGGGTCACTGGTTCTTGCTGTTCCGTTGCGGCACCCGCTTCAAGTATGGTGAATTACGCCCACAAACACACAGTAAAAAACGAAAAAGGCCGTGAATGCAATTCACGGCCTTTCAATCGTCTTGGGGGATTTTTGCTGCGAGTTATTTAACCGACCCGCTTTAGGACGACATCGAGTGTTTTTCGAAGTGCCGCACCACTCGCTCGCATGCCTTGCATCTCTTTGGGCCATAGCTCAATTTCTTGACGGTCCAACACGCCTTGCCGCCCGATGACCGTTGGCACTGACAAGGCAACATCGCGGACGCCGTAGCATCCGGATTGAACGCTACTTACCGGTAGCACTCGACGACGATCGAGTGCAATGGATTCAATCACATCTTGAATTGCGATGCCAACGGCAAAGCCGGCACCACCTTTGCGTTTGATGACTTCCGCGCCGCTGCCCCGAGTTCGGGTGAAGAGTTGATTCGCCAGTCCGGGATTCCATCCCGGTTGTTTGTCCAGAGGTAGCCCAGCAATCGTTGCGCTGCTCCAAATGGGTACCATTGATTCACCATGTTCTCCAAGAATCAATGCCTTGGTTTGCGTTGGAGGAGAGCTCATTTGTTCGGCTATAAGAGAGCAAAACCGAATGGTGTCTAACTGTGTTCCCAAGCCAATCACTTGGTCGATGGGCAAACCCAGTTTCTGAGCTGCTACATAGGTCAGTATGTCAACAGGATTGCTGACGACGACAACGATCGCCGAGGTCTTGGGGCCAGCTGCTTTGACGTCGTTAAGAATCTGGACGAAGAGGTCTGTGTTGCGATTGATCAGATCAAGCCGTGACTCATCTGGTTTGCGTCGCAACCCTGCCGTGATGCAGATTACATCGCTGCTGGGAATGTGTTCATATCCGCCGCCACTGATGGTCTGATCGGCGACGCTGGGGCTGCCATGCTGCAGATCCAACGCTTGGCCAACGGCCAGTTCCTGATTGACATCCAATAACGCGATTTCGCGAGCGATTCCTCCGCACTGCAGGGCGAAAGCGGCACAGGAGCCGACAAGGCCACCGCCACCAATGATCGAAACTTTCATGGATTATTGACTGTTTGGTTTTATGGTTTTTGAATGATTTGAAAACGTACTGATCGACCTAGTTGGAAGTAATCAGCTTTTCTGCATTTGGCGAATCACCTCGTCGGTGATCGCTTTGACCAACGCTGCCTCATTGCCAGCAGCGGTTGCAGCAGGAGCAGGATTTTTCACTGCGGGGGGAGCAGGAAAGGCGCGTCTTTCCACACCTGACTCTGCCCATGAATCTCGGAAAATGTCGTTGGCACAGATGTCGCAGTCTTCGTAGTCAGGTGTGTTGCGTGGATCCTTGTAGCCCCACTGATCTTTCAAGTCGAGTAACTCCTGTGACTTTTGACCACTCAGAAAGGAAACATTCCCAAGTTGTTTTGCCAGCATCAGCATCCGACAATAAGAGTCAAGGATCTCTGTCCACCAGTAAGCCTGCTCCACTGTTTCGCCATAACTGACGGTGCCATGATTTGCCAGAATCATGATATTGGTGCGGTTTACAAATGGGATGATTGTGTCGGCAAAATTCTGACCACCAGGAGTCTCGTATTTGGTGATCGGAACATCGCCCAGAAACACTTCAACTTCGGGAAGGATGCACTGCGGAATGGGTTCGCGTGCAATCGCGAAAGCGGTTGCGTGTGGCGGGTGACAATGGACGACGCTCTTGATGTCTTCTCGTTGACGGTAGATTTCCAAGTGAAGCAAGGCCTCGCTCGATCGCTTCTTACGACCCGAGATCTGCTTTCCTGTCATGTCAATCAGTGCAATGTCATCCGGTTTCAGATACCCTTTGCACTGAAGCGTTGGTGTGCAGAGTACTTCATTTTCGCTGACACGAACGGTGATGTTGCCATCATTTGCTGCAGCGAATTGCCGGTTATAAATGCGACTGCCAATGTCGCACATGTCCTGCTTGATTTTGTGAAGATTTTGCATTTCGTTAATCCTGTTGTTTGTAGGCTGGGCCAATTTGGCCAGCACGGTGGAATGCCGGATTTCCCGGCCTACGATTTCAATTTAATTCGATATGGTCCAGCAGGGCGACAATGGATGCGTCCAGCGGTTTGATGTCAGGGCGAAAAGGTTGTGCAGATTCGGGACCTTCAGCTAACGCCACCAAGTCACCAATGCCTGTACTACACAAATCCCAGGCGACGATTGTTTCGCCCCCCAGTGGCTCTTCATGAATCCGTTCCACTGAGTCGACTAATTCCACGCATCGCAGATTTGCTGCCTCCATCGAAGGATGGGATCTGGACAGCGTGACTGTTCCGATCGTGCGTGCAATTTTCATCGGTCAACTCTCCGTGTTTTGCTAATCTGTGCCACAGCATTGACCACGGCACTGAAAGTGAGGCGTTGCGTGTCGAGTATCCAGACGGTGGGTGTGATTTCGTCTGAGAAACGCTGTATGTCTTCGAATGATCCGATCATGACTGCAACTTCTTTGTTTCTTGTACACTGAAAGTGCACTTCTTTGGCAGGCGTTTCAGTGAGTACGATCTTGCCAGTTCCATGAGTGATGCCCCGAATCGCCAATTGTTGTTTGACTGCTTGGGCACGCTCTGGTTGTGCATAGTCGATGATTTCAATTTTCTGTTGGTCTGGTTGCTGTCCCTCTGGCAGTGGGACTGTGCGTTGTATTTCAATGTTGCGGCTGCGTGCGTCGTCGCGTGCTGCAGGTGTAATTATCGCCGTTGGTGATACAAAAATTTGAGATGTCTGTTTGCTCAGTTCTTGGATCGTTCGGCTGGTGATGATCTTTTCGGTGAGGGCAGCAGAGGTTGTTTGTTTTTGATTTGTCGAATCCCTGGCTTGTGTTGACTGTTCAATTTCAGTAGGGGGATTCAGTCGGGCAAGCACCTGCCGCACGATCTCAGCAATGTTGACTGACGCGTGTGCAATCGCTTGTTGTTTTTGTCTGCCCTGCTCCATTTGCATCAGTCCAAAATCCCCATGACACTCCACCGCACCGGCGTGTTCTCATTGTCAGTGATGTCGCGTGCATACAGGCCGTCACTGGTCAGCATGACGTGGTCACCACGGCGTGCTCCGAAAGCATCAATGGCAATCAGGGGTGGTCCATCAGGCGTCTCGTCCAGCATGAGAGGTTGGACGAGCACCATTCGCTGTCCCACCAGGCTTTCATGCTTTACGGTCGCGCGAGTCGAACCGAGGATCAGTGCTGTTTGCATCGTTGGGGCCTATGTTCAAACAACACGTAATTCGTCAATCATGCTGCATCGACGTTCTCTGGTAAATGTATTCGGCGTGGTCACGCCTTCTCCGGTCGGTCCCGCGATCGAGAATGACAGGTAGCCTTCTCCACCGAGACCAAGGGCAGCCATGCAAGGACCATTTTTGACATACAGAGTGGTGTCAAGTTCCCGTCCCATCTTTGTCATGTTGCGAACATTACGTGAATGAATGATGGCTGTATGACGGAAACCGTGTTCATACTGCTTGGCAAGCGAAATTGCATGATCTACATCACGGGCTCGAACAAAGGGGACAAATGGCATCATTTGCTCAACGCTGACAAACGGATGGTTTTCGTCAGTTTCGCCAAATAACAATTCGGTGTTTTGGGGGACGCTGGCTCCTGCGGCTTCTGCAAGAACAGTGGCGTCTTTTCCGATGAAGTCCTTACATGCTGCGTCATGTTGATCTTCACCAACCTGAACGATTGCCTTGCTTGTCAATGTTTGGATTTGAGCCGCTGAAAGTTGGCCTGCACCTGCACGACGCATCGCTGCCATCATTTCGTCGAACACACTTTCAACAACAAACACCTCTTTTTCAGCAATGCACAAAAGGTTGTTGTCGTATGCGGCACCTTGGATGATGCAGCGGGCAGCATTGTCGAGGTCTGCCGTTTCATCAACGACGACGGGGGGATTCCCTGGTCCCGCTACGATTGCACGCTTGCCACTGTTGAGAGCGGCTCGGCCAACAGCTGGTCCACCGGTCACACAGATCAGGGCAACCTGACGATGTTTGAAAAGTGCCTCTGCGGATTCGAGCGTTGGTTCAGCAATAACGCAGATAAGATTATCGATTCCGATTTCCCGGACGATGGCTTCGTTGAACCGTTTAACGCCTTCTGCAGCAACCTGCTTTCCTGAGGGATGTGGGTTGACAACGACTGTGTTCCCGCCGGCCAACATGCTTACTGCGTTACCTGTGATGGTGGGCAAGCTGTGGGTCACTGGGGTGATGGCACCAATCACACCGAAAGGAGCACGCTCAATCACAGCAAGTCCATGGTCACCGCTAAAGCATTTGGTTTCCAGAAACTCAACTCCGGGAGAAAGTTCGCCAAGAGTTCTGAGTTTTTCAATCTTGTGTTCGGGGCGACCGATGCCAGTTTCAGCCATTTCCATCAGGCCCAGTTCTTCACATTGCTCGATGGAGATTCGTCGAATGATTTCGATGACATTCTTACGGTCTTCGAGGGAACAATCGCGGAATTGTTCAAAAGCAGCTCTTGCTGCCTTCACGGCTGATTCTGCGTCACCAAATACGCCGTGTTGACCACCGGCGAGGGAATGTGATGAGCTGCCGGTTCCCGGTGGCATGGGGCCAACCTCAGCGAGCACTTGGGCAACGACGTTGCGAATGGTGTTTTCGTCAAATTGCATGGTATCCAGTCTTGAATGATGATCCGCTTCAGTGATCGGTTGATGAGTCGCCAGTTGGCGAACTTCTCAATCTTAGGATTCAGTTCGGCAGTAGGTGGTGTGTTTATCGATGTGAACTGTGTCCACAATGCCGATGATGACCGCATCGATCGGTAGTTGTTTTGTCTCAGGAGTAAGGCGAGCGCTGCTGCCCTGGGCAATTAACACGTAGTCGTCTTCACCAGCACCAAGAGTATCGACAGCGATGAAGGTTCGTCCGGTTGTGACCAGAGATTGGCGTTTTTTACTTTCCAGGCGGTAGGGTTCGACGACCAACAATTTGTGGCCGGTCATTGAGTCCACCTTTTGGGTGCTGACCACCGATCCGGTTACGCGTGCTATGAACATGAATCTGACCGCTTTGAAGGTTGGTTCTGTATCACGATTTCAGTAGATCGACGCACTGTCGTGCGACAATCACTTCTTCGTTGGTTGGGATCACCCAAAGTTGGGTGCGGCTTTCTTGAGCATGAATCGTGACCTCGCCTGAAACTCCAGCGTTGGCATTGGCGTCCATCACAATCCCAAGTTCCTGCAAGTCGGCACAAATGCCAGCACGAATTGCCGCTCCTTTTTCACCAATGCCACCTGTGAATATGATGGCATCGACACCACCCAGTGCGACGATCATGCCACCTAGGTGTCGGCGGATTTCCTGAACAAAGACATCCAGAGCCAATTGCGATTTTTCATCACCTGCGGCTGCAGCTGATTCCAAATCACGAATGTCTCCACTGTTGTCACTCAGACCCAGCAAGCCGCCATGACTGGCGAGATGTGAAAGGGCTTCCTCAAGCGACATTCCGGTGCGTTCCAGAATGAGTGGCAGTGCGAAGGGGTCAAAGTCACCAACACGGTTGTTTTGTGGCAATCCAGTTTGTGGTGTCATTCCCATGGTGGTCATCACGCTCTCGCCATTTTGTATGGCTGTCAGACTACTGCTGCCTCCCAGGTGACAGGAAATAATCCTTGCGTCTTCCCGCCCCAACAAAGTTGCGGCGCGTGTTGCGATGTAGCGGTGGCTAGCACCATGAAATCCATGCTTTCGAATGTGAAATTCATCCGCCCACTGCCGGGGAATCGCATATTCGCGACGGGCCTTTGGAATGGTGCGGTGAAAGTCAGTTTCGAAAGCAGCCACCAATGGCAATTCAGGAAAGCGTTCCCGCAAAGCCTTCATGGCAGCGATGTAGGGTGGATTGTGCGCTGGCGCTGCAGCGTTCATCTCACTCATTGCATCAAGAAGATCGTCATTGACAGCGAACACACCTGAGCGTCGTCCACCGTGAACCGCCTTGAATCCAATCGCTGATACCTGAGAAGCGTCCTCGAGCACTCCGTGCTCGGGGTTCGTTAATTGATCCAGGCAAGCAGCGACCGCCACTCCATGATCAGAGACCGGCATAGTCCTTTGTTCCGACCAAGATCCAATTTCAACTTCGCAGTTGCTTGCCTCTGAACCGATTCGATCTACCGAACCGCGCGCCAGGCAACGCTCGTCGGTCATGTCAAATAACCGATACTTGAAACTCGTGGATCCGAGATTGGCTACAAGAATTAGCACGGGGGACGTACCATGAGGGAATGAAGGGGCCGAGGGAGGTGTCAACGTTAAGGTCAGTTGCAGGGGTTTCACCTGCACATCACTGCTCGGCTCTATGCCAAAAAAGCTTTTTCCAGCCCTTCGGAAGGACGTGGGATAATGTGGCTGCTCAGTAACTCGCCCACTTGAGAGGCGGCACTGGCACCGGCTTCAACAGCTGCCCGAACGCTGCCGACATCACCACTGACAACGGTTGTGACCAGGCCACCACCAATGTCAACTCGTTTCACGATTTGTACGTTTGCCGCTTTTGCCATCGCGTCAGTAGCTTCGACGAGTGCAAGCAGGCCCTTGGTTTCAATTAAACCGATAGCATCATTCATTGGGTATTCTTTTCTGCAGTAGGGAATTTGTTGGGATGTGAACGCGAGCTTACTTTTTTGCTGCGGGTAGTTTCAGGACTTTGGACAGGTCATCGTGCGGGCGAGGAATGACCTGCACGCTGACAACTTCGCCAACTCGACCTGCTGCTGCAGCGCCTGCATCGGTTGCCGCTTTGACTGCTGCGACATCGCCAGTGACAAACGCACTGGCTAAGCCACCGCCAACTTTGTCCCAGCCGATGAACTTGACGTTCGCTGCTTTCATCATCGCGTCGGATGCTTCAACCAGGGATACAAACCCTTTGGTTTCGATCATCCCGAGCGCTTCACTAATTTTTGCCATCTCAGAAACTGCCTTGGGTAAGAAGGGGTTGGCCAGACGCAAAATCTGGCCCGTGGAATAATCAATCAGACGACGGGTCCGATTGGTGGTTTAGTTCTTGCAACCGCAGTCGCCTTTTCTCAAAAGCACCTCTGTTGCCGCATCCAAATGGCAGGCATTGCCTTCATCGGTATCGATGTGGACCTCCAATTTGGCTGCTTTGTCAGCACGCACAAGCACGTCGTCAAAGACAACGCTGCAGTCGGAACTGCTGATTTTCAATTGCATCATGTCACCATTGCTGACACCGTAATAATCCGCGTCTGCATGGTTCATGTGCACGTGTCGCGCTGCTCGGATTACGCCGCGTTCCAGTTGCACGCTGCCAGCGGGACCCACCAGAACGCACCCTGGTGTACCGTCAATTTTTCCGCTGTGCCTAACCGGGGCATCAATGCCGAGTGAAATCGAATCGGTGAGAGCCAGCTCAACCTGACTGTCTGCACGTGTGGGCCCCAAAACTCGCACACTCGGTAACATGCGACGACGCGGGCCGACGACCATGACTGTTTGCTTCGCAGCATAAAAACCATCCTGGTACAGATCTTTCTCTGGCTCCAGCACACTGCCCCGGCCAAATAAAATCTCAACGTGCTCATCGGTCAGGTGACAATGTCGAGCTGAAATGCTGACTCGTAAGTTTGGCTTGCCACCAATCCAGCCCGGAGGATCATTTGGAGAGCCCGATAGTGTTGCGCCCTGAGGGCTGCCGCCACTGGCGCGAATGGCGTTGCGAACGAGTTGTTCAATTTTTGAGCGGTCAATGGTCGCGTGGTTCATCTTCGATTTTTTCGATGCTTATGTGGGGTAACTGCTGGGACGTGCCTGAAGTGCTTCAATCGGATTGACTGTTCCAGTCGGACGCGGTCGGTAAAATCTGTGCAGCTTTACCTTCCCCAGACGGTGCAGCTAACACTACTTCCGTACCAGCTAGTGCAAGGTGTTCTTTCCATTGGGAATCTAGCTTGGAATCTGTCACTACCGTGTTTACTTCATGTAATCCGCATAATCGGCTGAGGCTCACCTTGCCGAACTTACTGCTGTCCGCGACCACAATGGCACGGTCTGCCGATGACAACATGGCTTTCTCGCTTTCAACCAACATCATATTGCTGTTGAAGTAGCCGCGATCTGTGATGCCCGCGACAGAAAGAAAAGCTTTACCCACGTTGATGCTATGCAGCATCGAATCAGCCATCGGGCCAATCGCTACTGCAGTTCGACCGCGTACACAGCCGCCAATCATCACCAAGTCAATTGATTCACTGCTCGATAGTAAATGAGCCACGGGCAGGCTGTTGGTGACAACCTGAAGCGGACGCCCCACCAAATGACGAGCCAACTCGTAGGTGGTGCTGCCGCCATCCAGCAAGATCGTGTCGTGATCTTCGACTAGGGCCGCTGCCATGTGCCCTATCGCTGCTTTGGCCGACCAATCGGTGTCGCGTCGCGTTTCGAAAACTCTCAACGTGTCCGATCCGCCCGTCCAAAAAACGCCACCATGCGTGCGGCGGGCTGTCCCTGAGCTCTCGAGGTAATCAAGGTCACGTCGGATGGTGGATTCGCTGACTTGCAGCGTGTCCGCGAGCTCACCTAGCGAAGCAAAGCCCCGAGATTGAATGAGGTCCCGCAACTTATGTCGCCTCGTTTCGCTTGTTGGTCCAGCCAATCTAAATTACCTGATGTGGATAAAATGCTAGCAATGATAGTTTTCTACCATTTGTGGTGTAAATCAATCGCCTAGTGGCTTTTTTGGAGGATTTCTTTCAACAAAAGACTGTTTTCGTTCAGTTCTTGAGGCTGTTTCACGCTCTAGGCGTTGTTCACCGCCGTTTCAGCAGTTGATTTGGTTTTTCGGTTCTTTCTCAAACTCTGATTCTCTTCTGGCAGATCCAGAAGGATTCCAGATGACGCCCATGCTTTGGGAACGCCAAAATCTCTTCAGTAAAGCCCCTTTGGTACCCAGCTCTTGGAGGGATTCTTTGGCTGAAGCGGAGGGTGGTGAGCGAGAGCGGCTAAAGGCTGGAAAACCAAGATGCCCCGTTCAAGAGCCCCGTCGAACTGGAGTAGACTGTTCATTCGACGGTCAGGTGACTTCAAGAGGCGAGTGAAAAATGACGGATTTGAGAGGTAAACGAGCAATCGTTTCAGGGGCGTCCCGCGGTATCGGGCGTGGAGTGGCCATCGAATTAGCGAGGGCAGGAGCCGAGGTCGTTGTCAATTTTCGCAGTCACTCAGATGAAGCCGATCAGGTTGTCGAACAATGTCGCCAGCTTTCGGCGTGTGCTGCGCACGCGATCCGAGCGGACTTTGGAGATCAGCAGGCTGTGGAGGGGTTGGTTGACGAAGCTGTGGAACGCATGGGTGGAGTTGACATCGTCGTCAGTAACGCCGTTTACAGCGATCGCCATCTGTTTTTGGATTCCGACCTTGATGAATTCAAAAAAACCATTGATGTAAGTATGTGGGGTGCGTTCTATTTTGTTCGTGCAGCAGGGCAAAAGATGGTGGCGGCAGGCGATGGCGGCGCCATGGTTGTGATCAGTAGTCCTCATGCGCACATGGCGATTCCAGGTGCGATGGCATACAACATGGCAAAGGCGGCCAATGACCAGATGGCACGGACTGCTGCCTGTGAGTTGGCCGGTGATCGAATCCGGGTCAATATCATCCATCCGGGATGGACCGATACGCCCGGTGAACGCAAGTTCTTCTCGGAAGAGACACTTGCGGCTGAGGGCGCCAAGTTGCCATGGGGTCGGCTTGGAAAGCCGGAGGAAATCGGACGCGGTGCAGTGTTTTTGTGCGACCCTTGTAATGAATACGTCACGGGAAGCACGCTCACGATTGATGGCGGTATTCAATTGCCATGGCGCGAGATGTATCGCATTAACGAAGATCCGAGCCAGTGATTCGCGTTTGAGAGAACTGTTGGTGGTTGAACCGTTGATCGGCGGACGTTTTGCTAAGAAGCAGCCTGTGTTGCTTTCGGTGTCAGGCCACCTCGTTGGCTTTGGTGTGTCACCTTCCGGGGCAAATGTCTTGGGTCAGAGCAGTACTTTGAGTGAGAGATGTCACTCTAGGTTCTTATCAAACCAAGCCTGTCAGCGGGCCGTCACCGCAGTAGTCAGGGTTGCCAAAAGTTTTCTCAGCGTGCCCCATTGCCTCGGTGATGCTCAGTAGCAGTCGATTGTGGGGTTGATTGCCAAAGTTCAGTGAACGCCCGGTCTTGAATCCAAGTCCTCCACCGACCATTACAAATGGGATGCTGTTGCGGGTGTGTGAATTGCCTTTTCCAAGTTCATTGGTCCAGACGATGGTCGTGTGATCGAGCATGCTGCCATCACCGCCGGGTTCAGGTGTTTCTTTCAGCTTTTTGGCCATGTAGGCGACCTGTTCACTGTACCAAGTGTTGATCTTGATCAGTTGTTCATACGCATCTTCGTTGCTGTCGGGTTCGTGCGAAATAGTGTGGTGCCCCTCATCGATGTTGAGCCAACGCATGCGCGGATTACCGACGCTGTTGGTAATCTGCATAGAGGCAACGCGTGTAAAATCAGACATCAGGCTATTTACCATCAGGTCCGTTTGCATGCGACTGATCAGTGGCATGTTGTCATTTTGTTCCTGCACATTTGGTGGCAGTTTGGGGACTGCGTGATCAGTGGGAGCGGGTGTGTTGTCGGAAGTTTTTTGCTCTGTCGCTTTCTGGAGTTCGGATTTCAGTTCCAGTTCGACTGAACGAACGAGTTCCGCGTGCTGTTGGAGGATTTGTCGGTCTTCATTGCTGACCATTTTTTCTATTTTCTTGAAGTCTTCGCTGAGATCATCCAAGACGCTGGCAAGCATGACACGGTTTTGGATATTACCGTAGAGTTTGTTGAACATCTGGTACGGGTCGCTGATCGGAGCGACGGGTTGATTGGGGCCGGCGTATGACCAGCGGGTCCATGTGTCTGCCCGGTCTGGCACCATCACTCCGAATTCCAGCGAGCCGAACCTGGTGCGTGTGTTGGCGTCGGCTTGGAGCTTGTTTTTCAAGTGTTGATCGATTGAGATGCCCATCGACCATCCTGCGGGCGTATCGGATCCGCCCTGGACATCACCGGGGAAAAGTTCGACACCGGTAAGCAGGCATCCGATGCCTCGCATATGTCCGTCACCATCGCCCTTGATTCGATTGTCAATGCCGCGCAAGGTTAGGAGTTGGTCTCGGTAAGGGGCGAGAGGTTCCAGAATTCTCTTGAGTTCGAACTTCTCGCCTTCTTCATCGGGCCAGAAGTGCTTCGGGATCACACCGTTAGGGCTGAAGACAAAGATCACCCGCTGCTTCTTCTGTCCAGACGCTTCCCACCCCAGACTGGGAAGCGCAAGCACGAGGTTGGCTGCTGCTCCGCTGATGCCAAGATTCCGAATGAATTCACGTCGAGTGTTTCTGTGTCTCATTTTCTTGTTACCTGTTCGTCGATTTCTCGAGCGGTGTTTTGAAATTTCTAAGCTTTCGTCAGCTACTCGGTCTCGGTGTGCGAATGGGCTTAAGGTTGAGGCCTTAAAGTGGTGGTTGTTGCGGCAGTGGGTTGGCGGCTCGCGGTCACTGCGATGCTGATCAGCAGTTCGTGGATGTTGTATCCGCTGTCTTGGAAGGACTTGGTGATTTTGTCGGCAGTTCCGCTGCCATAGGCTGTAATCGGTTGTTTCACGAAGTGCTCGAATGCCGCTTCAACAAATGCATGGTGGCAGTCTTCGCTTTGTGCCAGATAATCAGCTAGTTCGCGCGCACCGTTGAAAGCGACCCGTTTTCCGTTTCGATCAGTGTAGCTGCCTGCGGCATTGATTTGTTTTGTTTTTTCCTTGCGTCTGAATCTGCCAGTTGCGTCAAAGTGCTCAAATGCAAAGCCGAGTGAGTTGATTTGTTCGTGGCAGGCTTGGCAATTAATCTCACCGGTTTGTAGTTGAACCCTTTCTCGTGTGGTTAAGTCAGGATGCAGTTCGGCACTCAGGGGCGTGAAGGAAGCGTCGGGTGGGCGTAGCACGCGGCCCAGGGTTCGTCGAGTCAGGAAAACACCGCGGTGAATCGGTGATGTGGTTCGGTGGTATGCCAGATTGCTCATGATCAAAGGGTGGGACAGTACGCCCGCATGGATTTCCCGATCTTGGATGCTGCGACTCATGATCGATTCGATTTGAGTTGCAGCATGTCTGATGCTTTGATTCTTCTTCGTGTCTGCAGTTTCTTGTGTTTCCGTTTCTTGGGTAGCTCTCGGCTTAGGCGTGTCAGGCTGGCCCTCGGGCATGTCAGATCGCCACGCTGATCCATAATAATTTTCGAGTCTTTTGGTTGTGTAACGCCAGTCTGCTTGCAGTAATTCTCTGAAATCGCTTGTGTCGCTCTCAATGAAATCCAGCAAAAAGCGATTCATTGATTTTTTCAGGTCCTGAATCGTGTTGGGATCGAAGCCGGGGAACTGTTCAGTGTCTTTGGCGATCTCGTCTGTGTTTTGCAGTCCCAGCCAGTCGTTGAGAAACGTCAGCGTCTTCGCATGTGTGCGGTAGTCGTCGACCATTCGTCTGGCTGCGTTTGTTAGTTGTGAGTCATTTTGTAATTTGTCTTTAGCTGCAGCATTGACAAGCCACGGGGCTGACGGCAGCGAGTCGTGCATCACCAAAGCCAAGCGGTTCGCGGTTCGCTGGCTGCGGCTATGTTCCGTGTCCAGAGTTGGATAGAGGAATCTGGGAGATTTGAGTGCCAGCAGCATGACTCTTCGGATCGCCTCTCCATCATCCTCAACCCGTTCAATTTGCTGGTCGATGTAGAGCTTGCGGGTTGGGGCGTCCAGTTTTCCCCGGAAAGCGACCGTAACGACTTCTGCCAGGAATCGTTTCAAGACGCTGCGATTTTCATCCGCCTCTGCCCGATAGCGATGCCTATATTTGGGATAGAGTTCTTCGATGGCGATCTCTGCAAATTCGATCGCGGTTGCTGTGGTCGATTCGTCCCACTGCCGGCCGACTGCGGTGCCCCGATCGTAACCATAGCTGCGATCGTCTGGCGGTAATTTGGCCTGAAGGGCGAAAGTGTCTGCGAGTTGTTCGGGGATCAGGTTTTGCTGGGGAATCACTTCTTCGATGCCGCCGGGTGGAATCCACGAAAGTGAGACTCGGGCGGGGGGTTGTTTGGTCTTGCGTTTCCGTTGCAAGAAGCTGATTTCGAAGGGGTACGCTCGGCCGGCTGTCAGAAAAATATCACGCTTGAATTCATCCCTGCCCTCTGACTGGACATGATTGTTGATCAGTTCCCGGTTGCGACTGCCGAATTCCATCATGCAAGAGCAGGTGCTTCGCAGCACAATCTGATAGCGTCCCGTTTTGTCGACCTTCAGTGATCCTTCCCAGTGGATCAGGTAGCTTTGGGGGGCGATTCCATCACCGGGAGATTCAGTTCCGAAATCGAAGTCGATCACTTTGTCGACTCGGTCAATCTGTAATTCTTCTGATTTGCGGGAGGTTCCGTTGTAATAAGTCGCTTTCACTCCTCGCTGATCGGAGGTTTCTGGTGGCTTCGTAAAGTGTCCGTAGAGGTCAGCAATGCTCTGCCTGAGTTGTTCGCCGGTAAGTCTCGACATCGCGATTCTCGGTGGTCGATTTCTTACTCTTGCCGCTTCGCTGTAGAAAGCATTGTGAATGTAGGTGGCTACCGCGGCGGCATCTTCGCCGATGCAGGCATCAGCATCTTCCTCCGGCATCGTTCGGCTAATCAACTTGGTTAGGCTACCCAAGCTCAGGTCACCGGCCAGGGCACGCTCATACTGACCCTCAATACCTTGTCCGGTTTTTCCATGGCAGCTTTGGCAGGTTTCTTTGTAAATTTGTGCGCCGCGTGCAGCTAGCTGTGCTTCGTCAACTGAGTGCTTGCTTGGTGTGTTGGCGTCCTTTGCCAGCGCAGTCGGACCGGCCAGACAAGCCACGAGGCATGCTTGCGTCAGCATGTTGAGCCAGCCGGTTTGGCTTAGATATCTGCAAAAGCGTTGGCTGGACACGCACGAATCCGTTTTGGTGTCGTTGCCTCGGGTGAGCAGGCGATGCGTTTGTTGAGGTGGTGGTGGTTTCAACAGTTTGGCTTTGGCTGGGCGAGGAGGCTGGAAGGCGGCAGATTCGGGCAAATGCTCGCCTCGCTCAGGCTGGGGGAGGGAAGTTCCATTGTACCCCACTATGACAATTAGGCGAGTGAGACCCTCTTGCCGGTCGAGTCAACTTCTCATTTGGCCGCTGCTTTGGGCTTGCGTAGGAGCTTTCTTCCGCCATACTTGTCCGCTTCGCTTGATCTGGCTTGCATTTGCAGGGCAGTTCTCGCTGAAGAATTGTATTCGCAGAGTATTTTGATCGATCGATAGGTAAGTACAGATGGCCGAAGTTTTAGATGTAGAAAAACGCGAGCAAGTAGGCTCGTCGGCTACGGAACGATTGCGTCGCAGCGGGCGTGTTCCAGCAGTATTATACGGCCATGGTGAGGGTAACGAGCACCTGTCGGTGCCTGCCGCACAGGTCAAAACGTTGTTGCGTCACCACAGCAAGACGGTTGAGCTCGCCGGTGACTTGAAGGAAACAGCTTTGGTAAGCGAAGTTCAGTGGGATCCTTTGGGGATCGAGGTCCTCCACCTCGACCTGATTCGTGTGAACCTGAAAGAGTTGGTGCAGGTGACCGTTGCGGTCCACCGGCACGGCGATGCTGAAGGGCTTCGGCAGGGTGGCTTGCTGATCGACAACGCCCACGAAGTCGAAATTGAGTGTTCTGCAGGTCAGATTCCTGAGAATCTGAGCCTGAATGTGACTGATCTTGCTCTGGGCGGGCACAAAACTGCGGGTGACCTGGAGCTGCCTGAAGGTGTTTCGTTGATCACGCCGGCTGACACCGTGTTGACGCACATCGAGCAGCCAAAAGGTGCCTCTGAAGAAACAGCCGATGCACTGACCGAGCCGGAGGTAATTTCAAAGGGCGGCGACAAATCGGAGGGCGAAGGCTGATCGAGAAGGCTATCAATGTCCGCAGCGCAAATTGGCTGATGCAAGCATGAAACTGATCGTTGGGCTTGGGAATCCAGGCAGGAAATACGAGCAGACCCGACATAACGTTGGATTCATGGTTGCGGCGAAAGTTGCGTCGCTGGCAGTTGCTGATCCTTCCAAGGTCCGCTTTGAAGGCGAATTTGCAGAGGGAGCTGCTCCGAGACAATTAAGTGGCGGGGTGATTCAAGAAAAATTGGCGATTTTGTGCCCACACACGTACATGAACGCCAGTGGGAAGAGCGTGCGGAAAGCATGTGATTTCTACAAGTTGGAGCCCAGCGAGGTGCTCGTCATCTGTGATGACGTGGACTTGGCTGCGGGGAGATTGCGAGTCCGAGGATCGGGTTCGGCGGGAGGACAAAGAGGATTGGCCGATATTATCCGTCATCTTGGCACTGACCAAGTGTCGAGATTGAGGTTGGGGATCGGCAGGCCACCTCAGGGATGGGAAACGGCGGATTTCGTCCTCGGAAAATTCAATAAACAGGAAATTGAGACATTTGAGCAGGCCACAACGGACGCCGCATATGCCGCGTTGGATTGGGCCTGCAGCGGGATCGCCTTTGCGATGAATCGGCATAATGCAGATCCTGCAGCGAAGCAGAAAAAGAAACAAAATAAAGAATTGAGGACAAATTCACCCAAACAGACACCTCCGGGGCCAAGGTAGGGCAAGCGTGGCGGTGAGTAGGCAAATCGGACAAGAGAATGAAGTTGTGACACGGATTGTGCGACTTCTGGAAATTATTAACGGAAAACAACTCCCCGTTGTTATCGACATTCGATAACCTCTGGGATTGCATGGCGACCAACAAAGTAAGAATTGAGAGATCGATCCATCGTGGCAAAGAACACCTACGAAACCCTGTTGATTCTGGACAGTAATCACTACGCCCGTGACCCCGGTGGGGTCAGTAAGCAGGTGAGCGATATTCTCACCGAAGCCGGTGGCGAAGTTCACGTGAATCGATTGTGGATGGAGCAAAAGCTTGCTTATCCGATCGATAAGCACCAGAAAGGCACCTATTGGCTGGCTTATTATGACATTGAAGGGGTGAAGATTCCCGCGATTGATCGGGCTTTACACCTCGCAGAGCCTGTCATTCGGCATCTCACCGTTAAGCTTGAGCCACGTTTGATTGAGCCCATTCTGGCAAATGCTCGGGGCGAGTCGATCAAGATGTCCACGCCAACGGATTCGAACCCTGAAGAGGCTGAAGACGGAGCAGAGATTGATGCTGAGGTTGCAGCAGACGCGTAGGCGAGTGGTGTTATGATCCCCAAAATGGGGGCGAACGCTCGGCTTCGATGTCTGCGGCGAAATCAACGACCTGAAAACGGGAAGTATTATGGCCAGCTATAATCGTGTCATTCTGGTAGGAAATTTGACACGCGACATCGAATTGAAGTACACACCAGGTGGAACGGCTGTCACCGATATCGGGATGGCTGTCAACGACCGTCGCAAATCAGCGACGGGTGAATGGGTCGATGAGACGACCTTTGTGGATGTAACCCTTTGGGGGCGCACTGCGGAGGTCGCAAGTGAGTATCTCAGCAAAGGATCGCCGATCCTCGTTGAGGGAAGATTGAAATTAGATACTTGGGAAACAGAAGGTCAGAAACGAAGTAAATTGCGGGTGGTTTGCGACCGGATGCAAATGCTCGGGGGTGGCTCTCCAGGAGGCGGCGGAGGCGGAAATAGGCCTCAGCGGCAGGTCAGTGACTCACCAGCGAGCGTCGAACGAGATAGCCCGGGGCAGCGAGATGCTCAACCCACCGGAGGTGGGGCAGGATATGAAGATCCTGATATCCCGTTCTAATGAACAAAATTTTTTACTGAACAAATACTTTTTAACGAATCCACTGTAGAGTTCTGCGATGACAGGGACAAACACACGACGCAAGTCGAATCAGATGTTCAAGCGACTGCCCAAGGGTGAAAACGGAGGAATTCAGCTATTGCTGATTCACAACGTAGAGCATCTTGGCAAACAAGGCGATTTGGTTGAGGTGAGAGCTGGCTATGCTCTGAATTACCTTCTCCCTCAAGGCTTGGCGACTGTTGCCACTGAGCATCACCGTCGCATGGTTGAGAAGCATCGTGAGAAGCTCCGTGCCATCGAGCTTGAGAAGTTGAGTGAGTACCGGATTTTGGCTGACGAACTGGGTAAGCAGTCGATCACCATCGAGGCAAACGCCAATGATGAAGGCCATCTCTATGGTAGCGTTGGTCCGCAAGAGATCGTTGATGGTCTGAAGTCGGCTGGTTTCTCGCTTGCTCAGGACCAAATCCGACTGGAAGGTCCCTTGAAAGAATTGGGACTCTACACGGTTAAAGTTCACCTGCACAGCGAAGTCGATGCTAGCCTAAAAGTGTGGGTAGTTCCGACAGTGGCTGGCGATGAGGCCGCTTCCGGTGGAGCTGGAAGCTGAGCAAAGGTTGACGAGTCTGTCCGTTTCCAGATTGGGTTTGTGCGGACTTTGGCCTTTTGTATTGACTCTTCGGTATCATCAGCCAAAGATGAACAAACGAGTGAGGCTTGTCCTCACGAGTACGTCGCGTTGAAGCCGACTGCCCCTGGCTTCAAACAAGCGACAGACAGGGGCCTCATTGCCCCTGAGGCCCCTGTCACCTTTTTTTCTGCAATAACGAAGCTTCTTGCTCTTCTTGTGAATCCGTGTGCAGAGCTTCGCTTCGACGTTTGAACATGTCTGGTGTGGCCATCTCCACTCTAAGTCTTGGGGTGGATTGCCTCTCCTAGGCGGCTAATTGAAATTCTTGGTGGAGCGTTGTCTGCGGCCGTTGATCTCGACTGGCAGGCTGGTTCCGTTGGGGGCATTTGCCTTGGTGTGCCGTCGCGTGCGGAATTCACTGGGCATGCTTCAGAGGGTGCGGTCATGTGTCGACTACTACGCGGTTCGATGTGACCATTGTTTTGTGAATTGTAGCTGTGGCAAGTTTGGGCTATCGGACTTAGCTGCTCTAAGGTGAACTGTCGGTTGGATGTGTTTTTGGGTCGGCACAGGCAAGTGTGGCCAACGCTTGGGCCACTGCGGTCGCTCAGGAATAAGTTTGCCGATCACGCAAAAACGGGCTGGAACAGCTGGTGCAGTTCGGTAAAATTCTTGGATACTTTTGGAATGCGAGTTGGGGGGCTGTGGCGGAACTGGCAGACGCGCTGGATTTAGGATCCAGTTCCTTCGGGAGTGCAGGTTCAATTCCTGTCAGCCCCACTCGATTCCGAACTTTCTGACTTGATGAACTGGCCAGCAATGTGAAACGTTGCGGCCAAAAGCATGGTTTAGTGGGGGCATCGACCCCATCACAATGCGTTGGGGCGGTGTGATACGCTCTGAACCGTAAAGTCGAGGCATCAAGTCATTGACCAAACGCGGGTCTGCAAATACAGTTAGGCGCAAATTGACGTGTTTTTGGGCCGTTGACGTGACACTTCAGTCACTTCCTTTGCTTTTCGTCGTGCAGATAAATTTCGCACTATCTCCTAGTTACAGTGCGATAGCGACGCCTAGCCTGAATCTCCGCTTGGTGAACACCTTTGGTGTGACGATCGAAAGATCCTCTCGCTCAGAGTTCGCTCGCTTCTCGGAGTTTGGAAGCCCAACGCACATGATCGGTCCAAAACGAAACGTAACACACAGTTCCAGGCTTCTTTAGAGAGCAACCATGGCCACACAAAAGATGGTTTATTACTTCGGCAAGAAAAAGACCGAAGGTAAAGGCAAAAGTAAAACTCTCCTTGGTGGTAAAGGCACCAATCTGGCGGAAATGACTTCCATCGGGTTGCCCGTTCCTCCAGGCTTCACCATCACAACAGAGGTTTGCGACGCCTTCTACCAAGCAGGTGAAAAATTGCCTGCCGGTTTGATGGATCAGGTTAACAAGGCAGTGGGTTTACTGGAAAAGGAGCTGGGGAAAAAATTTGGTGATGATGCGAACCCTCTGTTGGTAAGTGTGCGAAGCGGTGCTGCTGTCAGCATGCCAGGCATGATGAACACAATCCTGAACTTGGGATTGAACGACAAGGCAACCCAAGGTCTGGCCAAGGCGACGAAGAACGAGCGTTTTGCTTATGACGCTTACCGTCGTTTGATCAATATGTTTGGCGATGTTGTGATGGGCATGGACCATCATGTTTTCGAGGCGGCTTTCAACAAGGTTAAGAAAAAGTTCAAGGTTACCGACGACACGGAGGTGCCAGCCGAAGGCCTGAAGCAGCTCTGCGAAGATTACAAAGCTGTTTACAAAAAGCACACAGGACAGGCTTTCCCGCAAAGTCCTTTGAAGCAGTTGGAACTGTCGATCATGGCTGTTTTCGGGTCGTGGAATACAGCGCGTGCTGTCAGGTATCGAGAGATCGAGGGCATTCGAGGATTGCTTGGAACAGCCGTCAATGTTCAGTCGATGGTTTATGGAAACATGGGAGACGACTCGGGCACAGGAGTCGCCTTCACCCGCAATCCTAACACGGGTGAGAACAAGTTCTTTGGTGAGTTCCTGATCAATGCTCAGGGCGAAGATGTGGTTGCCGGTATTCGGACTCCACAGCCTGTAGCTGAAATGACCAAGTGGAATCGTGGAGTCTACAAAGAACTTCTTGCGATTAAGAAAGTGCTTGAAGATCACTACTGTGAAATGCAGGACATCGAATTCACGATTGAGCGTGGGACGTTGTTCATGCTGCAGACACGAACCGGAAAACGAACCGGTGTTGCTGCGGTCAAAATCGCTTGTGATATGGTCAAGGAAGGATTGATTGATCGGAAGGAAGCAGTGCTTCGTGTTCCACCCAATGATCTGACTCAACTGTTGCTGCCCAGTTTCAAGCCAACGGCAAGGAATGCAGCGGACGTTTTGACACGCGGTCTGCCTGCTTCCCCGGGAGCTTCGGTTGGTCGGCTAGCGTTCAGTGCTGAAGAAGCACGAGAGCGGGCTGAGGCTGGTGAATCGGTAATTCTTGTGCGAAAAGAAACCAGTCCTGAAGATGTTGACGGAATGAACGCCGCTTCCGGGATTCTGACGAGCACCGGTGGTATGACCAGCCATGCCGCGGTCGTGGCACGCGGTTGGGGTAAATGCTGTGTTGCCGGTGCAGGTGACATCGAAATCAACGAAAAAGGCAGGAAAATCAAGGTTGATGGCCGGACCTTTGGAGTCAAAGACGTGATCAGCCTCGACGGTACTACCGGTGAGGTGATGGCGGGTGAAGTGGAAACACAGGAGCCCAAGTTGTCTGGTGACTTTGCCAAGTTGATGAAGTGGGCCGATGAATACCGGACACTAGATGTGCGAACCAATGCGGATTCGCCCGCCGATAGCAAGCGAGCTCGCGAGTTCGGTGCAAAGGGAATCGGCCTCTGCCGCACAGAGCATATGTTCTTCGAGTCGGATCGAATCATTCACATGCGATCCATGATCCTTGCTGAAACCGAAAAAGATCGGCGTGCCGCGTTGAAGAAGCTTCTGCCTTTCCAGCGGAAGGACTTTGAAGGTATCTTCAAGGCGATGAACGGGTTGCCTGTGACTGTTCGTTTGCTCGATCCACCCCTTCATGAGTTCCTGCCGCACGAATCGGCAGCACAGAAGGCAATGGCGAAAGAACTGGGCGTCAAGCCTGCTGAAATCGTCAAACGAGCCGAAGCCTTGCACGAAGCCAATCCGATGCTTGGTCATCGTGGTTGCCGCTTGAGCGTTACCTATCCAGAAATTCTGGAAATGCAGGTCAAGGCCATTGTTGAAGCAGCCATCAATTGTGCCAAGAAGAGTATCAAGGCACATCCAGAAATCATGATTCCATTGGTTGGTACTGCGGCAGAACTGAAACTGCTACGAGCACGAGTCGAAGATACGATTGCTGCGACTAGGACTGCCAAGAAGTTCACTGGCAAGCTCGATATCACGATCGGAACCATGATCGAGATTCCTCGCGCTGCCTTGACTGCTGATGAAGTAGCCGAATCAGCTGATTTCTTCAGTTTCGGTACCAATGATCTGACGCAGATGACATTTGGCTACAGTCGTGACGATATCAACACTTTCTTGCCAGACTACCTGTCACAAGACATCCTGCCTGTCGATCCATTCCAGTCGCTTGATCAAACAGGTGTTGGGCAACTTGTGGATATGGGGGTCAAGAAAGGTCGCAGTTCAAAGAAAGATCTAAAGGTCGGTATCTGTGGCGAACACGGTGGCGATCCTGAGTCCATCGATTTCTGCCATCGCGTCGGGTTGAACTATGTAAGTTGCAGCCCGTTCCGTGTTCCAATCGCTCGCTTGGCTGCTGCACAGGCTGCGTTGAAGAACAGCTGATCTTGATCAGTGTATGTCGTTCATCGGATGCGTCCGGTGAACGAGTGGTTTGTGCGGTGCGAATTTCATTCGTCGCCGTTATGAGTATGAAACTGTCTTGGAACATGAAAGCCCCAGCCAATTTGGATGGGGCTTTTCCAAATCCTGAATGAGAACCATCCATGAGCGACTTGCACGTCCGATACAACGATGTCGAAAAACAGATCGATGCTGAGAACTTTGAGGAAGCGATTGCCGGTTTGACTGCTATCGTCGAAGAGGAGCCTGGTTTTGTGCTCGCTCATTTGGCTTTGGCTCGCGTCTACACCAAGACCGGGCAACATGACCTAGCGATTCAACATGCTGAAAAAGCTTGTGAACTGGAACCCACCGATTCCTTCAACTTCACTGCTCTCAGCGTGACCTACCAGCGTGCTTGGGCGGGAACTGAGGATCAGAAATACATCGCCAAGGCTGAAGAAGCCATGGCCAAGGCTCATGCGATGGGATGAGTGGCAGGGAGTAGCGGAGGGCGAGTGTCCTCTGCGTTAGCTAGCAAAACACCGCTTTTTTTGTTTGCGGGGTTGGAAGTTCAGATAACTGCTTCAAAACGCCGCAGTTATGCATCTGTTTCCCCGTGGGTTGAGCGAAGAGAGCTTATTTTTACAGCTCTGTTACACAGGGGTGCTGTATTGGTGACAGAGGAATCGCCTTGGTCCGATACACTTCCTCTCAAGCCGCGTGGCTAAGGAACGTCACGCGGTGGTTTTTTTCCAGGAGTACCGTATGTCAACTGTCGTTGCACCCACCCCAGATCATGCCCGAGCACCTCGACCCTCCGAGTCTGCTGGCGAACCGAAAAAGAAAAAAGATGTGGGGCCGACCACCGAGGATCGGAAGAGAGCAAGTAACTTAAGCTTTTGGGCGATTGGCTGGCTTAGTTTCGCTCATCTTGTTGTGTTTGCCTTTGCTTATGCCACTTTTTCTTGGACTGGTTTGGCAGTGATGCTGGTTCTGCATTGGGTCACGGGTAGTTTGGGAATCTGCCTCGGCTACCACCGCATGCTGACGCACACGGGCATGAAAACTTACGGTTGGGTGCGGTATACGTTTGCAACCATTGGCATGCTCGCTGGCGAAGGTTCTCCACTGGATTGGGTCGCTGATCACCGCAAGCACCATGCTTGCAGTGATCAGGAAGGCGACCCGCACACGCCTAACGATGGTGGCCTTTGGAGCCACATGACTTGGTTGGCCTTTCACACGCACAATGGAGACCGGAAGGCTTACCTTGAGCGTTGGGCACCAGACCTATACAAGGAACGGGGGATGCGTTTGATGGACATCCTCTTCCTGCCCGCCCACATTGCGGTGGGAGCTGTTTTGTTCGCCGTGGGTTACTTTTGGATGCAGGATTTTTACATGGCATGCTCCCTTTTAGTTTGGGGCATGTTCGTGCGTCTGGTTTTGGTGCTTCACGCAACATGGTTGGTCAATAGTGCATCGCACATGTTCGGATACCGGAATTACGAAACAACCGATGACAGTCGCAACAACCCTTTGGTTGCTGTCGTGGCTTATGGCGAAGGCTGGCACAACAATCACCATGCTTATCCGCGAATGGCGAAGCATGGACACAAGTGGTGGGAGTTCGACATCACGTGGCAGGCGATTCGTTTGATGCGGGCCACTGGATTGATGTGGGATGTTGTGGACTACCGCACGGCGGCTGAGAAGAAAGAGCGAGAGCAAGCAACGACAAGCTAGAGCACGGAACTGCAGGCATTGCGGGAAAAGTAAACGAAGAGCTTAACGGTCGCTGCAGGGCGGCCGTTTTTTTTTTGCTAT
>DOPG01000106.1:0-11068 GCA_003513555.1 Rhodopirellula sp.
GGTGGTAGATGGACCCGTGGGGCGGGTGCGAACTCGATTTGTGATCGTAGGAGATTCCACAAAGAAGGGTGATCGTCCCCAAACGTTGGTGCTGTTGACTTTGGACGACCCACAGATCATTGCCCCTCGTGTGCTAAAGAAGCCAGTTGATGAACCTGATTTGCTCCGCTATTTACCGACTCCTGGCTCACCTGCAGCTAATGAGCGGCTGGAGGCGATTCCGAATGTTCAGCAGATGCAATTCGAAGAATCAATCATTGCACCTCAACCAGATAACGCTCTTCCAGCACCTCCGCCGGATTCAACCGATTCTTCATCTGTACGTTTCCTGACGGGTGGAGGCACCAAGTCGATTGAGATCGGCGCACGCGATGGATCGACTCAACTGCAGATCGAAATGAAGCCACGGCCTGAGTTGGGCGATACGGTGGTTTTGGCGAGGGGTGGAGTTACCGTTCTGATTCGTGATGTGACTGTCAGCCTGCCCGGCGGCATGATGGACCTTGGTACCATCTCGCTTTCAGCTGATCGTGTTGTAGGTTGGTTACCCGAAGTAGGATCACTTTTCAATCGTTCGAATGCGAGTGCGCCCTCAGATGGAGAAATCTATCTGGAAGGGGATATCGTATTTCGTCAAGGCGAGCGGATCATCTATGCCAAATCGATGTATTATAACATCGCTACGCAGCAGGGCATGGTGCTGGATTCTGAAGTTATCACAACCATCCCAAATTATCTTGGCGTTGTACGTCTGAAAGCAGATGTATTGCAGCAGGTTGCCGAGGGCAACTTCATCGCGTTTGATGCAGCAGTCACGAGCAGTCGAATGGGCGTACCGCAGTATTGGTTGCAGAGTGAACGTCTGCAACTGACAGATCGCCAGCGAATCATGCCGGACCCCGTTACCGGTTTGCCAACAAGTCGTAGCGAAGCATTCGTTAATAGTCGTGATAACTTTGTCTATTTCGGAGGGGTTCCGATACTTTATTGGCCTACGTTTTCAACCAGTTTGGAAAGACCGGGCTACTACGTTTCTGGCATCAAGTTGCGCAATGACCAGATCTTTGGTACTCAAGTGTTGCTTGATTTTGATCTGTTTCAGTTGTTTGGAATTGAAAATGCGCCATCTGGTGCAAACTGGGAAATGTCACTCGATTATTTGAGTGCACGTGGCCCAGCGATCGGAACCATGCTTGAGTACAGCTTGCCATCCATTTTTGGAATCAATGGCCCTGTCGATGGTTATTTCGATACCTGGCTTATTCATGATGATGGCAATGATGACTTGGGGGCAGGGCGACGTGATTTAAAGCCCTCAACAAAGTTCCGTGGTCGCTCTCTTTTGCGGCATCGACATTATCTGAATTCCAATCTCGAATTGGTTGCCGAATTGGGTTGGATCAGTGACCGTAATTTTCTGGATCAATATTTCGAAGGCGAGTGGGATCGTGACATCAACGAAAGCACTGCCCTGCGGTTGCGAAAGTATCATAACAGCCATCTATTTGATCTAACCGGTCAAGCTCGGATCAATGACTTTTTCACGACTACTGAGAATCTGCCCATGTTGGACCACTACATGATTGGTGGTTCAATTTTCGGTGATCGCTTTACGTGGTCGGCCCACAACAAAGTCGGCTATTCCCGCTTGCAGGTCGGGGATTTGCCCGAGAATGCAGATGAGCAGAAAATGTATTCGCCCATTTTGTCATCACCGGGAGTTCCAGGGCTCGACAAGATCGGGTTGCAAAACGCCTCGGGGATTGTTACTGGAACACGACAAAAGCTTGCGTTGCCAGTTCAGCTTGGTGCAGTCAGGGTCGTGCCTAGCATTTCTGGAGAGGCATCCTACTACGGTGAGGCTTCGGATGGAGAACCGCTTACACGATTGTTTGGGCAGGGGGGAATTGTTGCCACACTGCCCGCCTCGCGCGTCGACCCGACCATCCAAAGTAGTTTGTTGAATATTCGGGGATTAGCCCATAAAACTGAGTGGCAGGCAGAATATTTCTATGCAGACAGCAATTCAAATCTTGATGCACTGCCACTCTATAATCCGCTGGATGATCACGCACAGCAGCAATACCGGTCACGCTTCTTGCAGAGCAACCCTGCGATGTTGGGGCGTAAACGGTATCAGACGAGAGACTATGCATTTCGGCAGGGGATACAGAAACTGGTTGCCAGCCCCAGTGATGTTGTGGCGGCCGACTTGCAACAAATACGAATCGGTTTACACCAAAGACTGCAAACCAAGCGTGGTCTTCCCGGTGTCGAACGCATTGTGGATTTCCTCAACTTAGACCTTGATTTACTCATCTTCCCCGACGCGGATCGTGATAACTTTGGAAAAACTCTGGGCCCTGCTACCTACGACATGCGGTATCAAGTTGGTGATCGTGTCTCACTGTTAAGTGATGGATATTTCGATTTTTTTGAGGGTGGTCTCCGATCGATCAGTGCTGGGGTCCGCAGTACACGTCCTGGTCTGGGGGATGTTTACTTTGGTCTTTTGTCATTGGAAGGACCCATCAGCAGCACGGTATTCAGAAGCAACCTTGATTACCGGTTGAATGAAAAGTGGATCATTTCAAATGGTCTGAGTTATGATTTCAGCAGTACTGGGAATGTTTCGCAGTCAGCTGGTCTGACTCGCATCGGCGAGTCGCTCCTGTTCCGACTTGGTATGACGTATGACAAGGGCCGCGATAATGTTGGCATTGGTTTTTCAATTGAACCTCGGTTCTGGCTCAAGCCCATGCTGGGGCGTGTGGGAGGGCAGTTGATCCCACCACCAGGTGTCGAAGGATTCGAATAGAATTTGCGTGGCCAGAGTGCAGACGTAGCAAGCGAGGGTAGCAGACCCAGAAAAGCTGGCGGGAATGGCCGCCTTGATCGCTTGGTTCGCAAACGCTCTTGCTATTCGAAAAGCCATCTCTCAATGGTGCCAGAAAGCGTTCAAATTTTGGGTTAACGCGTGTGTTGGATCACCCATTGCAGATACCCATCTGTGGTGTCGGTCACCGGTAACATGAGTATCTCAGGTTGTTCGTAGGGATGTAGTGCCAACAGTTGTTTCTTGAGGTCTTGCCAACAAGCGTTGCCTGTTTTTATCGTCATTCGAAATTCAGTTGACACCTGGGCCACACCATCCCATTTATAGTGGCTGGTGATTGGGCCTTCGATTTGAACACAGGCCGCCAAATTGGCGTCAATGAGTTGGCGGGCGAGGTGGTCGGCATCGGTGTTTGACGCGACAGTGGTGATCACAATGATGAGTTGATGAGATGAAGGCATTTCAGAGATGGGAAAAGGAGAAGCTTGCGGGTCTAGGCTGGCGATGACCTGAAAACTTGGAATGCGGCCAGTTGGTAATTTAGCAGGCAACTGGTAAGCATAGGGAGGTTGGCTGTCAGATGGGCTTGTTTCAAGGGACTGGATACGGAAACGCATTGCAGTTTTTTGCTGCGTCATTTCGGCGAAAAACTGCTTGCGGCTCGCATCACAGGACTGATCGGCAATGAAACAGCGACACGATGTAATTGTTGGAGAGATACGGTAATGGCTGATTTGCAAGGGCGAAATAAGATGACACCCTTCACGATGTCGCGTTTGATTCGCGCTAGCATGAAGTATTCGTGGCGGGTCTCGGGATCGGTTGCGTTGGGGGTTGCAACGGCGACTGCGGTCATTGTGGGCGCTTTACTGGTCGGTGATTCAATGCGTGGAAGCTTGCGAGGGCTTACCATTGAGCGGCTTGGAAACACGGAAAACGCTATTTTTCCTGGGGGTTTCTTTGAGCTCGATAGCTTGACCACCTCGAATTTGGATCCGATTGCTCTGATGCTGTTTGAGAATGGTATCGTTGAGTTTCGTGGTGAAGACAATTCGATTCGTAGGGCAGGGGCGGTGCAAATCATTGGTTGTGATAGTGATTTTTGGCGACTTGATGTCTCGGGTATGCAAAAACCACCAACACTGGATGAAGATAGTGTAATCGTGAACCAGTCGATGGCTTCCGAGTTGGGTGTGCAAGTTGGTGATCTGCTAACTTTACGTTTACCTGTTGAACAAGCGGTGCCTGCTGACAGTCCGTTAGGAAAGCGGGACACAGAAAGTGAGGGTCTGCCCCGCATGCGAATCGCTGGGATTGTTCCAGATCGTGGGTTAGGGATTTTTTCTGTTTCCCCAAGTCAGGCGGCTCCGCGCAACATATTTGTCAATCGTGCGACGGTAGGTGAAGTTCTTGATAGGGAAGGGCAGGCCAATGCGCTGTTGCTTGATCAGCCTGCAACACTTCAGGACTTCAATATCAGCTTGGCTGATCTTGGTCTTACCCTGCAACGCATTAATCGCCGTTTTGAACCAGAGTCCGGTGAACCAACGACCATTTATGGTTACTACTGGTTGACGAGCGAGCGACTGTTGCTTCCCAAAATTGCTGTTAATCGTATCAATGAGGCTTTTCCAGCAGATGAATTGACTGAGACAACAACGTACCTTGCCAATGCACTTGAGCGTTTGAATCAGGAAGGTGAAGTCGTGGCGACCGTGCCCTACAGCACCATCACCGCTGTTGATAGTAGTTCTCAGTTACCTTTGAGTTATAAGCTTCCTGACAGTGTGATGAATGGTCAGTTGTCCGGGGCGGGAAACACAAATGAAGTGATTCCTCTGGTTTTAAACCAGTGGGCTGCGGACCAATTGGGGGCGACACAGGGGACACCCATACGAGTTGCCTACTATGAACCAGAAGTTGAGAACGGTAAAGAAATCGAACGTTTCTTTGCCGCGGTAGTGACCGATGTGGTTCCAATCACTCGGCCAGCGACGCCGTACCGTCGCCGTCGAGAAGCCACCTTTGACCAGCCACCAACGGTCTATAACGATCCTGATCTGACACCGTCGGTGCCCGGAGTCACTGATCAGGATTCGATTAGTGATTGGGATTTACCCTTCCCATTAAAACGGGAAATCAGCAAAGAAGATGATGCTTATTGGAATGAACACCGTTTGACACCGAAAGCATTTTTACCCCTGAAGCAAGGCCAGCAACTATTTGGCAGCCGCTTTGGTGAAACGACTGGTATTCGCATCTCGACATCGGCTGCAGCTGATGAGAGTCTACTAAGTAAGCGTTTGTTGGAGATTCTCAAGCCATCGTATTCTGAGTTGGGATGGTCGATCATACCGATCCGCGAACAACAACTAGCCGCGTCCAGTGGAACCACTCCCTTTGATGGACTTTTCCTTTCGTTAAGTTTCTTCGTGATTCTGGCAGCGATCATGTTGATCGCAATGTTATTTCGTTTGGGGCTGACACAACGCATGGCCCAATTTGGAGCTTTGTTAGCAGTGGGGTGGACCCCGAGACGTGTATCAGGCTTAGTACTCAGAGAGGGCCTGTTGGTTGCGGCAGCAGGTATGTTGCTGGGAGTGGTTGGTGGTTTTCTTTATGCATGGATCGTGCTTTGGGCGTTGCGTTCGCTTTGGGTCGGGGCCGTAACCGTACCGTTTCTGACCTTTCACTGGACGCCCCAGAGTCTATTGATCGGGTCTCTTGCAGGATGGGCGGTCGCAGGAGTAACGTTGTGGAGGACGGCTCGTTGGTTGACACATCTTGATGCCCAGACTCTGCTTTCGCAGCGTGATACTGACAAAATGGATAGTCGAGTTTCTGGGAGAGGAAGGTTGCCTCTCGTTGCAGGCGGCCTTGGGCTTCTAGCAGTGGGCGTGGGTGCCTTTGGTGCATCTGCCGCTGGCCAAATCGCAGCAGGTGCTTTTGTTGGCGGCGGGATGTTAGTTCTGATTGCCGCGTTGCTGTTCATCTATGCCTGTTTGCGGAGCCCAAGTCGTCTTGCCACCAAGACTCATCAAGATTTATTCACATTTCGTCAGCTCATCAGTCGCAATGCCTCGCGGCATCCATTGCGTAGTACGATGACGATTGGTTTGATGGCGACAGCAGCTTTTTTAATTATGGCGATATCTGCCTTTCGTCTGCAGCCCGGCACGGAAGGGACAGGTGGATTCACATTGATCGCCCAATCTTCGCAAACGCTTTCCCGAGATCTTCGACAGACACAAGTTCGCTCGGAAATGCTTGGGCCGGACGCTCGCCGATTAACTGACACAATCATCGCTCCTTTGCGCATGCGATTGGGGCAGGATGCAAGTTGCAATAATTTGTATAAAGCAACTAGGCCTACGGTGGTCGGAATTCCCGAATCGTTCAGCAAGTTGTTCGATCATACATCGACAGGGTTACCTGGTTTCCTGTGGGCAGCAGAAGGTGAGCTGCTTGTTGGGCAATCACCTTGGGATGCACTTGACGTTGATGCCGAGGGAACTGAAAAGGATCCCATACCAGTGATCATCGATCAGAATACAGCAATGTGGAGTCTGCAGATGATGAAGGGTGTTGGTGAAGTGCGTGCCTTTGAATATGAACCTGGAAAGCTGGTCTATTTTCGTGTTGTGGGATTGCTTGCTAATTCCATGTTGCAAGGCAAATTGATGATCGGCGAAAATAACTTTAAGGTTGTCTTCCCCAATATCAGTGGCTACCAGTATTTCCTCATCGCTGTGGGCGACTCTCGTAGCGATGAGGTGGCCAGTGTTTTGGAAAATCGGCTGGGCGATATTGGGATGGATGTGACGGATGCGAATCGAGTCCTGTCCACGATGCTGGCTGTTCAGAATACTTATTTGCGAACGTTCCAAAGTCTAGGTGCACTCGGACTTTTATTAGGGACGATCGGGCTGGCAGTAGCACAGATGCGAAGTGTTCTTGAGAGGCGTCAAGAGTTAGCGGTCATGCGAGCCATTGGATTTAGTCGACAGCGTTTGACTTCGGTAGTCATGGGGGAAACAGTAACTTTATTGTTGTTGGGAATTGGATGTGGAGCGGTTTGTGCTGTCGTGGCTGTGTTACCTCATGCTCTGATCAACGGATTGAAACCACCGATCGTGGAACCGTTAGTCCTGTTGGTCGGAATTACGCTTTTTGGATTGTGTGCTGGCTTGGCAGCAGTGCGACGTGTGAGCACGATGCCTCTCTTGGAATCGCTGCGTTCCAACTAAAAGAAGGACGAACATGTTTCAGATGTTGGATGACTTGACTGATCCAGCTGATCATCTGGCATTGGATGAGGCTGTTCTCATGAGAGAAGCATCAGAATCGGTCAGGTTACAGCCATGGGAAATATTACGGGTCTGGGAATTCAATCAGCCCGTAGTCGTTGCGGGTCGATCCAGCCGTATTCGTGAGGAAGTCGATGTTGACTATTGCCAAGCAATGAAAATGCCGATTCTTAGACGCTGTACCGGTGGCGCCTCGGTCGTTGCGGGCCCTGGATGTTTGATGTACAGCGTTGTTCTCGATCACGCAGTGCATGAGGGATTGAGGAAAATTGATGCAGCGCACCACTATGTGATGTCCCGAGTGTTGGCGGCTGTGCAGCAGCAGATCCCATCAGCAGAACTACAGGGAATTTGTGACCTGACATGGCAGAACTGTAAGTGCTCTGGGAACAGCCTCCGAGTGACTCGGGACAGAATTTTGTACCACGGAACAGTTCTGTATAACTTTGATTTGACTATGCTGTCACGTTGCTTGCTCAATGCCCCGCGTCAGCCTGATTACCGCGCAGGCCGAGATCATGCAACTTTTGTGACTAATGTGCCTCTGGATTCCACAAAGCTCGCGGAGCATTTGGTCGACAAGTTTGAAGTGACAGATTGCGTGGATGCCGCATTGCTGCGGAGCGAGGTTTTGAAATTGCGAGAGCAGCGATACGATTTGCAGAAGTGGCACTTTCGGATTGAATGATTGATCCTGTTGATGCAGCTTATCGATCCAATAAGTTCGCGAATCACAATGAGTTCGAAACAACATGAATTGAGTGAAACGTTGACAGATAATTTAGTGAATTTTAATAACTTGCATGAAATGTTGACTCAGTATGGTCAGCAGCATGTGTTGCAGCATTGGTCACACTTGAATTCTCAGGAACAATCAAATCTCACAGCACAATTGAGTGGAATTGATCTGGCTGAATTAGCGAGTCTGGTCAATGGCCAAGATGAGGACACAGATTTCGGTGCACTGGCTCGCAGGGCAAGTTCCCCGCCAGCGGTTCGCGCTGATGGTAGCGGTGCTGACTGGTCTCCTGTTCAGGCGCGAGAACGTGGTGAGAGAGCACTGAGGAATGGTGAGCTCGGAGCCGTGATTGTTGCTGGCGGACAGGGGACGCGTTTGGGGTTTGATCAACCGAAGGGCATGTTTCCAATCGGCCCTGTTTCAGGGCGGACTCTTTTTCAGTTTTTCGCTGATCGCCTTCTGGCAGTAAATGAAAAATATGGCTGTCGCATTCCTTTGTACATCATGACCAGTGATGCGACTGATCAGGAAACTCGAAAATACTTTGCAGCAAATGAGAATCTGGGTATCCCTGCAGAGGACTTGTATATCTTCAAGCAAGGTGTGATGCCGGCCGTTGATGCGGCAACCGGCAAGTTGTTAATGCAGAGTACGAGCTCACTTGCTTTGAGTCCGGATGGACATGGCGGAACCGTATCAGCTTTGCATGGTTGTGGTTGTTTGGCCGATGCAGCAAAACGCGGAATCCAGCATCTTGCTTACATTCAGGTCGACAACCCGCTGGCGCATCTGTGTGAACCAGAGCTGATTGGACATCACTTGATGGCAGCCAGCGAAATGACGACTCAGGTGGTTCAAAAACGCCATCCAACTGAGAAAGTTGGAAATGTTGTTCTGGTGGACGGACAGGTTCAAATCATTGAGTACAGTGATTTGCCCGAGTCGGCCGCAGAGGCCACTCACGAAGATGGCTCACTCAAGCTTTGGGCAGGAAACATTGCTGTGCATTTGTTCAATCTTGATTTCTTGCAAAGGGTTGTCGGCCAGGCCGATTCCTTACCATTTCATCGGGCTTTGAAAAAAGTGCCTTTTTGTGACGATCGGGGCCAGCTTGTCACTCCGGCTGAGCCAAATGCAACCAAGTTTGAGCGATTCATCTTTGATTTGCTGCCAATCGCAAACAATGCTTTTGTAGTGGAGTCCCGTGCCAGTGAAGCATTTGCACCCGTGAAAAATGCGAATGGTGCTGAAACCGACACACCGAACACAGCGAAAAAAGCGATCGTCGATTTGCACCGCCACTGGTTGGAGGAGGCGGGCCTTTGTGTGGATCAGGGGGTTCAGGTCGAGATTAACCCCAGGTTGGCCCTGAAAGTCAGTGATTTGCCAAAAAAGATCGCTACAAATCAGCGGATCGACACAGATCGCTACTTTGACACTCAGCTAGAATCTTGAAAATTAGGTGACCTCTGGCTCCGGCAGATTTCTTCCTTGTTCCCGCGGTCATGTGCCTTGACATCTCGCGGCGCGAAACTTCACCTCTGGCCAGGTGTTGTATCAATTTCGGTCCTACCACGACCTTCCCACCTTTTACGCTGGCTTTATGAATAAAACATTGCCCCAAAATCAACGGCGAGGCAACGCCGTGATCGGTCTGATCATTTGTCTGTTTTTCATCGTGGTCATTGGAGGAGCAGGCTATTTAGTGTTGAACAGAGTCGGCAGTTCAGTCGATCCCGATGCGCTCATTACACAGACTGCCAATCGTGGACCGTTTGATCACATTGTGTTGGAGCAAGGTGAAGTTGAGAGTAGCAGCAACACCGAGATTGTGTGTGAGGTCAAATCGCGCGGAAGCGGTGGTACGGCAATTCTGTGGGTAATTGAAGAAGGTACGAAGGTCACGAAGGGCGAAAAGCTTGTTGAGCTTGATTCGGCCGAGTTGGAATTGAATCTCAAAGAGCAAAAGATACAGGTGATCACGGCCGAGTCACGACTGGCCACCGCCGAAGCAGATTTGGAGCAGGCAAAGATTTCCCGTCAAGAATACCTTGAGGGTGTATACAAGACTGAGGAGAAGAAGATCCTGAGTGAAAAAGCAATCGCTGAACAAGATCTGCGCAAGGCAAGGCTACAAAGCCAAAGTAGTGAGCGACTGGTTGCAAAGGGATTGTTGAATGCTCTCACTCTGGAAGCGAATCAATTCGCGGTCGCTGATGCCCAAAATAAGCTGGATGTCGCTGATAGTAAGTTGAGGGTACTGCAAAATCTTACGCAGCAGAAAATGCTGGTTCAGTTTGATAGTGACATCGAAGCTGCTGAGGCTAAGTTGTCCGCAGCCCAAAGTGAATTGATGGAAGAGACCACCGAGCTATCAGAGATCAAAGAGCAGATTAGCAAGTGTGTCATGTACGCTCCCTCTGACGGTGTTGTCGTGCATGCCAACCGTTACAGCAGTAGAGGTGGGAATGCGGAATTCGTTGTCGAAGCGGGTTCGACGGTCCGCGAGAGACAGGAGATCATTCGTCTACCAGACCCCTCACTGATGCAGGTGAAGTGCAAAGTTAATGAGTCCCGGATCACGTTGATCCGAGAGGGTATGGCTGCAAGGATCCAGATTGATGCCATCCCGGGAATGAAGTTGACGGGGCGCGTAATTAAGGTGAATCGATACGCCGAGCCTGGAAGTTTCTTTAGCTCATCGATAAAAGAATATGCGACGATCATCGAGATCATCGATCCCCCAGAGAACATCCGAACGGGAATGACAGCAGAGGTCCAAATCTTTGTAGAACAATTGGACGATGCTCTGCAGATTCCAATCGAAGGTCTTTACGAACATGGGCCGGACATGTTCACCTTGATAATGAAAGGCCCTGATCAATTCGAGACAGCGAAGGTAAACATCCAGGCAACGAATGACACGATGGCGAGTATCAGTGATGGCTTGGCAGACAACGATGTTGTGGTTTTGAACCTGCGTGATCATCTGAGTCTCATGCAGCTGCCCAAGATTGTTCGCGAGGATAACAGCGGGATGCGTGATCTGGCCACTGCTCCTCAAGCGGGGAGCGGGGGAGAGGGCGGGCGACCCGGTGCAGGTGGCGGGCGACCCGGTGCAGGTGGTGGGCGACCCGGTGCAGGTGGTGGGCGACCCGGTACAGGTGGTGGGCGACCCGGTGCAGG
>DOPG01000106.1:11327-22456 GCA_003513555.1 Rhodopirellula sp.
GGAGCACCGCCCATCGGCAGGATTGTTGACAGTATGATTTCTAAGAATGACAAAGACGGAGACGGGTCAATTTCAGCTGATGAAATCAAGGCCATCGATAGCAAGTACCAAGAAATGTTTACCTCTGCTGATACCGATTCAGATGGTAGCGTCACGAAAGCCGAGTTGACACAAGCAATGAAAAAACGAATGGGAGAGAGCCGATGAGCGACCGTGATTCTGCCGGTGGACCTGCTTTTGCAGGTGCGGGAACGTCCGTAATTTCGCCTCGATTAGCGACTTCGATTAGAGATTTGACAAAAGAGTACGTGTTGAAGAGCGAGACCGTTAGGGCTCTTCGAGGTGTTTCGTTTGATGTACCTGAGGGAGACTATGTTGCGATCATGGGGCCTTCGGGAAGCGGAAAGAGTACGCTTTTGAACCTGTTGGGCTGCTTGGACAAACCGACTGATGGCAGTCTTTACCTTGGTGACGATGACATTGCTGAGATGACGGATGATGAGCTCGCGGAGATTAGAAGCACGCGTATCGGTTTTGTTTTTCAGTCTTACAACCTGATTCAGCAGTTGAGTGTTGTAGAGAACATTCAGGTGCCGCTTTACTATCAGGGGCGCCTGGGAGCCAACGAGAAGAGAAGAGCGATGGAATTGGCCGAGCGTGTGGGCTTGGGCGACCGACTCGATCACCGGCCCGCTCAATTGTCAGGTGGCCAGCAGCAGCGAGTGGCAATCGCCCGCAGTCTCGTCAACGATCCCTTCTTCGTACTTGCGGATGAGCCCACTGGTAACTTGGATTCGGTCACAACTGACGAAATTCTGGCGATCTTTGACCAGCTGAATGATGAAGGACGAACGATTATTCTCGTGACTCACGAGGATGATGTAGCCGATCGTGCCAAGCGTATTGTGCGTTTGAAGGACGGGATGTTACACACTGACGAAAAGGTCAGTGAGGAACGACGTGTTGCTGCCAGATTGGCGCAGCGGGAAGCCGTTGAAGAATTATTGGCTCGCGAGTAGGCCAGACGTCGGGAATAAATTGACATGGTTTGGTTACGTACTTGGAAACTGGGTATCAAGAGTCTAGCGCTGCATCCTTTGCGGACTGCGCTGACCATGATTGGCATTATGATTGGGGTTACCGCCGTCATCGTTTTGACTGCGATCAGTCAGGGAGCAAGCGATCAGGTGCAGCGCCAGATCGAGTCTCTTGGATCGACAACGATTATCGTTCGCAGCCAAAAGCCACCAGAAGACAAACTTGCTGGCATGCGGGCCACGCAATACGGTCTGCTGCGCAGCGATCTGGAGCGAATCATCGAGAACGTTCCAACGATTGAAACTGCCATACCGATCCGTGAAATTCGAAGGCAGTTCACTTATCGCGACCGTTCAATAGATGGTCGGCTTGTTGGATGTACACCCGCTTATGCTGATGTTAACAGTCTGGAAATACGGGCCAGCGGCGGGCGTTTTATCGGTGATGCTGATGATCTGAAAGCGGATACGGTCTGCGTTATTTCAGCCGGAGTAGCAGAGGCGTTGTTCCCTTATGAAGAACCATTGGGGAAGCGAATCAATGTGCCGGAGCACACGGATAAGTACCGGATTGTTGGAGTCCTTGAGCATCGAAATCCTTCCGCAGCGATTGGCGGGTCACTCGACTCACAGGATTTTTCGGCAGATGTCTATATCCCTATACGCACTCTTCGGAAAAGGGTGGGTGACACAATCGTTACCCGGCGGAGCGGTCAGTTTCAGATGGAAATCATGGAATTGAATCAGATCACCCTCCAGGCGACGTCGCCTGAGAAGGTTCGGCCCTCTGCCGCACTCATCAAAAGCCTGCTGGCACCAAACCACAGTGAGATGAATGATACGGCGGTGGTTGTTCCGTTGGAGTTGTTGGAACAGGCACGCAATATGAAACTCTTGTTTCTCGGAATTGCCATTTTGATTGCGTGTATTTCGCTGCTAGTGGGCGGCATTGGTATCATGAATATTATGTTGGCGAGTGTGACGGAGCGGACCAGGGAGATTGGTATTCGTCGCGCTCTTGGGGCGAAACAGGGAGACATTGTGAAGCAGTTTCTCGTCGAAACCATCGTGCTCAGTTTCGTCGGAGCATTTCTGGGTATTGTCCTCGGGTTGCTTAGTTTGCCTGTGTACAGCGGCTTGATATGGGTTTTTGAGCAGGGCTTTCCTGAGCAGTTTACCACGCTGCCGCAGCCCATTCGCGAAGCGACCCCTTCCATCGTTCTTTGGACCATTCCTCTAGCTGTCTTGATCGCGGTTGGAGTTGGCTTGGTCAGTGGGTTGTATCCTGCTGTGCGTGCAGCGAAAATGAATCCTATCGAGGCACTTCGCCACGAGTAGGATCCCACATCTTTTTGTTTCGGATTTCGTCGATGTCCACCTCACGGGTTTCGCCCTGCGGATTTTGCGCGGGCAGTTTGAGTCTGCTTGCTTTGACGTGTATGGCCTTGAGCCCTGGTTCGATTACCAAGGCGAGAGCTACGGAGTCGGGTGCTGCTAAATCGCGGGCCTCTGATTCACCCGACGCTTTCAAACTGATGACTTTCAATATCCGTAACGATAATGCTCGCGACGGCAAAGATGCATGGATCCATCGTGTTGATGCCGTCGTGGAGTTGCTTTCCAAGCAGCATTTAATCGGCTTGCAGGAGGTCACTGCACGGCAACTGAAAACACTCATGGCGAGGCTACCGGAATTCGATTTTTATGGTGTGGGGCGGGATGATGGCCGCAACCGAGGTGAGCACGCACCTGTTGGTATTAGAAAGTCTCGTTTCAAAATCTTGGAGCGGGGGACTTTTTGGTTGAGTAAGGATCCTGAGCAGATTGGTGTTGCAGGTTGGGATGCTTCGTTACCAAGAACCTGTACCTGGGTGCTTGTGAAGGATCGATTCACCGGGGAAAAACTGTGGGTCGCCAATACACACTTTGATCATCGTGGTTCAACGGCGCGGTTAGAGAGTGCTCGGTTGATTAAGCGAATGGTCAGCGAACAGCCTGTGTCCATGCCTGTTGTAGTGATGGGTGATTTTAATTGTTTGCAAAAGTCACCTCCCTACGCAGCCTTGGTGAGCGATCAATCGCTGCAGGACGCCCGTCTGCTGAGTAGGCGGAAGGTCGTTGGTCCTGAAAGCACGTGGAATGGTTTCCGCGCGGTTGTCTCTGGCCGGATCATCGACCACATCTTTGTGCGGGGGCCATTCAGCATTGAGCAACTGTCAACGCTTGACCCAAAAACCTCCACCGGCCGATATGCCAGCGACCATCTGCCTGTTCAGGTTGAGGTGCGTTGGCTTCACTCAAACTTGGCTGAAGATTGATGGCCAAGATTTCACGTCGGGATCGTTCGCGTCTGCTGGTGGTGGTTGCGGCGTTGCTTTGGAGCACGAGTGGCTTTTACGCCAAGGCTCCTTGGTTTGATGATTGGCCGATAGAAACACGCGGTGTAGCTTTGACCTTTTGGCGTGCAGTTTTCGCTGCATTGACTGTTCTGCCATTTGTGCGGCGACCTCAGTTCCGTATCGCGATGGTGCCGATGTCGATGGCCTTTGTCGCAATGACGTATTCATTTCTTGTTGCAATGGTGAATGGCTCGGAGACAACTACGATATGGCTGCAATACGTGGGCCCTGCGTGGGTGGCAGTCGCCGGGTTGCTTGGCATTGGTGACCGTCCCCGACGCAGTGATTGGGTGATGGTGGGATTGTCGTTGGTGGGGATTGTTTTCATTGTTGGTATGGAAGCGCGTGTGGCACATGAGTCGTTAGTGACTGGGCCAGTTGGTCTTGCGCTATTCTCCGGTTTGATGTATGCGGTGGTCATGGTTTCCCTTCGGCGTTTGCGAGGCGTTGATGTAGCTTGGCTTGGCTTGGTAAATCATGTCGTTAGCGTGGTTTGTTTGGCTCCGGTGGTCCTTGGTAAGACGCCGCTTCCCCACGGTGGTCAATGGATCGCTCTGTTTTGTCTGGGGGCAGTACAATTGGCGATCCCGTACATGATTTTTGCTTGGGCGGTACGAGAGGTGGAAAGCAATGAGGCTTCGCTAATTACGTTGCTGGAACCGGTGGCGGTTCCAGTCTGGACATTTCTGGCCTGGCGGAATTATGCCACTTATCAGTTTCCGCAATGGTGGACCTTGGTCGGGGCAGGGTTCATTGCTGCAGGTTTCATATGGCGATATGGTTTGGTGCGTGGGAAATTAGGGGATTCAGGCCTTTCCAAGAATGAAATGTCCTAGAGCAGGCGTTGTTTAAAGAGAAGTCAGCTTGATGCTCGCGGAGTGGCCGTTCTTGAAGGTACATTCGCAGAGGGTTTTTTTCGGAAGTTTCATCAGGTCGAGTGACGTTGGGATTAACGGAAATTGTTGGAAAAAACGCCGTAACTGGTCCACATGGGAGGTTTTGACTTTGCCCGCGGGATGGTCTGCAGCTTCTTTTGACTCGGGGTTTGGGTGCGTCCTCTACGTCCCGGCTTTTTTCTGTTATCCTCTCCCTCAATTTGCAACAGTCAATCTCACACCTCGGTCCCGTTATTTGTATGGGAATCCGAGAGTGCTAAGGACGCGAGTGAGTATGCCTTCAGTCAGAAATTGAGGGTTGGCTCCGTGCAAGTTCTGTTTATCAACCCTTAAGCTCCACGCCGCTGGAAATAAAAACGTGCCTCGTCGCGACGACATTACCAAGATTCTGATTATCGGCAGCGGTCCAATTGTCATTGGACAGGCTTGTGAATTTGACTATTCGGGAACCCAGGCTTGCAAGGCTCTTCGAGAAGAGGGCTATGAAGTCGTATTGGTCAACAGCAATCCTGCGACCATCATGACGGATCCTGACACGGCAGACTCGACTTATATCGAGCCCCTGACGTGGCAGATGATTGAAAAGATCATCGCAAAAGAAAAGCCGGATGCATTGTTGCCCACTTTAGGAGGGCAGACCGGCTTGAACTGTGCCATGGATCTGGAAGCCAATGGCGTATTGGAAAAGTACGGAGTGGAGATGATCGGCGCAAACGCGGCGGTCATTGCCAAGGCTGAGGAACGCGAGCAGTTCAAAGCTGCCATGGTTAAGATCGGCTTGGACACCTGCAACGGCCACACAGTCAAAACACTGGAGCATGCGCGTGAAGCTCTTCAGGATGTCGGCCTGCCCGCAGTTGTGCGGCCCAGTTTTACGATGGGAGGAAGCGGGTCAGCGATTGCTTACAACAAGGATGATTTTGATTCTCTGGTGCAGAATGGTCTTGATCAATCTCCCGTTACCGAAGTTCTGATTGAGGAATCCATCATCGGTTGGAAAGAGTACGAGATGGAGGTCGTGCGGGACAAAGAAGATAATGTGGTCATCATTTGTAGCATCGAAAATTTTGATGCGATGGGTGTTCACACCGGGGATTCGATTACCGTCGCTCCCGCGCAGACATTGACAGACAAAGAGTATCAGCGAATGCGTGATGCTTCACTGGCAGTGATTCGGGAAATTGGTGTAGAAACGGGCGGCAGCAATATTCAATTCGCGATCGAGCCTAACACTGGCCGGATGATTGTGATTGAGATGAACCCACGCGTCAGTCGTTCAAGTGCACTTGCGAGTAAAGCGACGGGTTTTCCAATCGCGAAAATCGCTGCGAAGTTGGCGATTGGATATCGCTTGTGGGAATTGCCCAACGATATCACGAAGCAAACAAAGGCCTGCTTTGAGCCAACGATCGATTATGTCGTCACGAAAATGCCTCGATTTGCGTTCGAGAAATTTCCTGAGGCTGATGCAACGCTCACAACGCAAATGAAAAGTGTCGGAGAAACGATGGCCATTGGTCGGACGTTTCGTGAGTCGATGCAAAAAGCGATGCGAGGTTTAGAAGTGGGGGCATTCGGCTTGGGCAGTGATAATCGGGACCTTTGGGGGACCGAGCAGCAGCCTGATCTTGATGAAATCAGAGCGAAACTGAGTACCCCTGGGGCGGAGCGGATCTTCTACATCCGGTATGCCATCAAAGCGGGTATGACCATTGATGAAGTATTCAGCCTCACCAACATCGATGTTTGGTTCCTCGATCATCTCTTGCAGATTATCGAGCATGAAAATCGCTTGATCGAAATTGGTTCGCTCGACGGTTTTTCCCGTGAACAGATGTGGCAAGCAAAGCGGGATGGTTTTTCTGATCGCCAAATCGCGAAAATTACGTCTGCAACGGAAACCCAAGTTCGAGCCAGGCGTTTGGAATTGGGCGTGAGGCCCGTCTTCAAAAGTGTTGATACATGTGCTGCTGAGTTTGAAGCGTATACGCCTTATTACTACAGTACTTATGAAGTTGAGGATGAACTGCCTCCTAAGAGTGATAAAAAACGTGTGGTCATTCTGGGCGGTGGTCCCAACCGTATCGGGCAGGGAATCGAATTTGATTATTGTTGCTGCCATGCAAGCTTTGCGCTGCGTGACATTGGAATCGAAAGTGTCATGGTGAACAGCAATCCGGAAACTGTGAGTACTGATTATGACACGTCGGATATGTTGTTCTTTGAACCGCTCACGATTGAGGATGTTCTGAATATCTGTGATGCGATTCAACCCGATGGTGTTATTGTCCAGTTTGGCGGACAAACCCCGCTGAATCTGGCAAGGGGTTTAGCTGAGGCGGGCGTGCCCGTTATTGGGACCAGTGTTGACACGATTGAAGCGGCAGAAGACAGGGAGCTGTTCCAGCGATTGATTGATGAACTGGGCTTGAGGCAACCTCCCAGTGGCATTGCTCGAAATATGGATGAAGCGAGAGTTGAGGCCAAGGTGATCGGGTTTCCAATGCTGGTCAGGCCGAGTTTTGTGCTCGGAGGACGGGCGATGGAAATTTGTTACGACCAAGCCCAATTTGATCGTTACGTGGCTGAGGCGTTTGTGGTCGCAGACGGGCAACCCGTGTTGATTGACCGGTTCTTGGAAGATGCCACTGAGGTGGATGTCGACGCCATCGCAGATGGAACCGACTGTGTGATCATGGGTATTATGGAGCATATTGAGGAGGCGGGGGTTCATTCAGGTGATTCAGCATGTGCGATCCCACCGTTCAGTCTTACGCAACCAGTACTCCATGAAATTCGTGAGGCGACGAAGAAGCTCGCCCATAAATTGAATGTCATTGGACTGATGAATATTCAGTTCGCGATCAAGTCGGAAGGGGATGGCCAAGTGCTCTACGTGCTGGAGGTTAATCCTCGAGCTTCACGAACAGCACCATTTGTGGCGAAAGCGACGGGGGTCCCGGTGGCGAGCATAGCGACGAAGGTTATGGCTGGGGTCTCGCTGGCAGAACAACAGATTACAGAGGAGCCAATTCCACGGCATGTTTCCATCAAGGAAAGTGTTTTCCCTTTCAGGAAGTTCGCCGGAGTCGATATTGTGCTTGGGCCGGAAATGAGAAGCACTGGAGAAGTAATGGGCGTGAGCGACAAGTTCTCGCTCGCGTTCGCAAAAAGTCAGATTGCTGCAGGTAGCCTGCTGCCAGAAGCAGGGAAAATTTTTATCAGTCTTAGCGCACGCCATAAAGAAGCAGCGAAGGCTATCGGGTTGGAGTTGCGAGAACTCGGGTTTGAAGTTCTTGCGACCTCCGGTACGGCGGCACGGCTCGAAGAAGGTGGGGTCGAGGTGACTCGGGTCAAGAAGTTGGCCGAGGGACACCCAAATCTCATTGATTATCTAAAGAATGATGATGTTCAGCTGATCCTCAACACGCCCAGTGGAAAAGGTGCTCGTACAGACGAAGGCCGAATTCGAGCGGCAGCAGTGCAACATGGCGTACCCTGTATCACCACACTGGCCGCTGCTGAAGCAGCGGTGCGAGCCATGCGTGCTACACGTGATACAGATCTGGAAGTTGAGTCGCTGCAAAGCCGCTACGCTAAGTCGCTGTGAGTCGCTGTGAGTTGCTGTGAGTCGAACGAAGGACAAGGTATTGCCTGTCCTGATTAAGATGATGGCCCGTGCGGGCGGAGCACTTGCCTTTACGTGGTCAACACGTGTCAGAAAGAAGTAGTGCTTCCCCGTAGGGTTGAGAGTAAAAATCAGCCTCGTGGGTGGGCTCCCCCCACTCATGGTGATGTTTCGCTTTTTCCTGTTGGATGATTGTTAGCATGTCCTAGAATTAAAGACTAAATCTTTCTGCGCGTTCGCAAGTCAGTTTTTATCCTTCCACTCGGTATCGGGCACGCGTCAACGATGGTAAGTGAAAATCAGTCCGACTCCTCGGCAGACCGGGGTGAGTCTAGCCAGTTGTCGTCATTTGACCCATCCAGCCTCAAGCTGTTGGTCATCGATAATGAAGCGGCTCATGCTCGGGCGATGACAGAGAGTTTAGAAAAGGTCGGTTATACGTGTGAGGTAGCGACCAGCGGGCCGGAGGCTGCTAGCTTGGTCGAGCGTGAAACCTACGACATCATCATTACGGATATGGTGATGAATGATGTCGATGGCATGAAAATTCTGAAGTTGGCACGTGAGCGATTACCAGATTGCGAAGTGGTGATGGTGACCGGACATGCGACGGTGCCGGTGGCTGTGGAAGCGATGCAAAAAGGTGCCTTCAACTTTTTGGAAAAACCGATCACGCCCAACCGTCTTCGAGCGATTGCGGAAAAAGCCGCAGAGGCGGTTTCGCTGAAACGCCGAAATACCGAGCTTCTACAGAGACTTGATGAACGTTTTGGCTTTGAGGGGATCATCTACGTCAGCAAGAAGATGCAAATGGTCATTGATCGCTTGCGTCGAATCGCTGCCACCGATGCAACTGTTCTGATCACGGGTGAAAACGGGACGGGCAAGGAGGTCATTGCGCAGGCGATTCACCAAAATAGTCCGCGGCGCAGCAAACGCATGGTAGCAATCAATACCGGAGCCATTGCCGAGAATCTTGTCGAGAGCGAGTTGTTCGGGCATGTGAAAGGATCATTCACTGATGCAGTGTCTGACCGTGAAGGAGCTTTTCAATATGCCAATGGAGGTACGCTGTTCCTTGATGAGGTCGGTGACATGCCTGCCAATACTCAGATCAAGTTGCTGCGTGTTTTGGAGGAGAATCAGATCACGCGAGTGGGCGATAATAAAACGATCAAAGTGAATGTGCGTTTAATCTCCGCAACGAATCGTCCATTGCAGGGGATGATTGAAGCTGGCACCTTCCGTAATGATTTGTATCATCGACTGAAAGTAGTGACGGTCGAGTTGCCTGCTTTGCGTGATCGGCTCGAAGATGTTGTGCCATTGATGGACCACTTTCGAAAATCATTTCTTCGTCGCCACGACAAGCCTATGGCGCACTTCACACCAGCCGTGACGAAGCGTTTCTTTTCCTATGATTGGCCGGGTAATGTCAGGGAGTTGAGAAATTTCGTCGAAACGATGGTAGTGTTGGATACCGATGGAAAACTCGATGTTGATGATTTGCCACCTGAGTTAGCCGATGAGGTAGCGGAAGATGGGGACGCGTTGCAATTGCCAATTCAAGGTGATTCAGATTTGATAGGGAAGCCGTTGGGTGTCATTGAACGGTGGGCAATTGAGGAAACGCTCAGACTTACGAATGATAATCGTGATGAAGCTGCAAAGATCCTTCAAATCGGTGCACGTACTTTGTATCGCCGACTGGATCAGTACAAGAAAGATGAAGAGGAATCGACCGAATTTTAGGTCTTGGATCGTTAGCACTCTTCTTGAGAGCCATGTGCTTCGCGTGGGATGTATCGACCGCCACCGTTCTCAGAATAGTGCTTGCTGAGCATCTGCTCGAATTCTTCCGCTGTTCGGATGCGAGTCATGTCGAGTCGCACTTCTTCGTGCCGAGGGTGGCATTGGGAATACTTGATGCAAAATTTCCTCATCAACAGTGGCGCACGTTGTTCAGTGTAGGTTTGCATGCACAATTGGAAATGAGCTCTCATGACAGCGGCTTGTTCATTCAAATCCGGTGGTGAGGGCTTGGGAAGGCCTTCTGCAAGAGCCTTTGCTTGTTGAAAAATCCATGGATTTCCGATTGCTCCTCGTGCAACAGTGACTCCATCGATTCCAGTCTCTTCAATCATACGCAAGCAGTCCTCGGCGGTGAACAAATCCCCGCTTCCGAGGATCCGCATCCTTGCACCAACGTGTTGCTTGACCTCGGAAAGAAAAGACCAGCGACTGGGGCCAACATAGCGTTGTTGTACGGTTCGCCCGTGCACGGTGGCAGCAGCCAGGCCAGCGTTCATGGCACCATCAAGGATTTGAAAAAACTTGTCGCGGGATTCAGCTGAATCATCAATGCCACGCCGCATCTTGACTGTCACTGGAATCTGTTGAGGTACGATATCGCGGGTGCGTCGAAGAATATCGATGGCAACGTCGGGTTGTGACAAATGGAATCCGCCTCGACAGCGACCTAACACCTTTTTGACCGGACACCCGAAATTGACGTCGATGATGTCGAAGCCAGCCTCCACCAGTTTCAGCGCGCCCATGGCAAACTGTTCCGGTTCAGCACCCATCAATTGTCCCCCCACCGGGTGTTCTGTGGGATGAATATCCAAGAAGTGTTTCGTTTTCTGCCGTTTGCTAAGGGCTAGCAGGAATTGGTCCAGCATCACCTCGCAAATCGCGTAACTGGCGCCATGTTGACGCGCAATCACTCGCATCGGCAGGTCGCTGTAGCCTGACAAGGCCGCTTGCACTACAGGAAAGCCAATGTTGACATTACCAATGCTTAGCGGTGAAAGGGCGGGGAAGGTAGACACAGAAACGGCACGCACTTTTTCGAAATCAATGAGTTGAACAAGGTGAATTTGCCAGCGATGTCGGTTAACGTAAAGCTCTCATATGTCTGGTACACGAAAGCCCCGAAAAACGTCATGATGCTACGCTTGTCCTTCACCGCGGTGCTCATTATCGCTGTTATCACCTGTTTTGCCAACTCGCTCGCTACCAATCCCACAATGAACATCCAATCCAACGTATTTGGTGCTACTCAGGACGGTCAAGACGTCACTCGGTTCACTTTGACTAATTCGCATGGCAATAGTGTTTCGGTCATGACTTGGGGTGCCACCCTGCTCGATGTCAACGTCCCAGACCG
>DOPG01000136.1:0-2840 GCA_003513555.1 Rhodopirellula sp.
ATTCGCTCAGCACGAATGACACGACTCCATTGTTGACTGGTGCTGTGAATGACAACGCAGCAGTTGTGACTGTTTCAGTGGGTGGCCAGAGCGGTCAGGCAGTCAATAACCAGAACGGTACCTGGTCGTTTGAAGTGGCTGCGGCATTGGCAGAGGGTGTTTATGACGTTTCAGTGACCGCTGTCGATCCAGCCAGCAACAGCGCAAGTGATTCAACCACGAATGAATTGGAGATTGATCTTACCTCTCCTGTGGTTGGTGTTGATTCATTGGTGACGAATGACACAACGCCTGAGTTGACCGGAACGGTTGATGACAGCACGGCGACGGTCTCGGTCACGGTTGGTGGTCAGACTTTATCGGCTACCAACAACGGTAATGGTACTTGGGTTCTTGCCGATGGTTCACTTTCCGCATTAGCGGAAGGGACATTTGATGTTTCGGTGACTGCCGAGGATGCAGTTGGCAATCAGGGTTCTGATGTCACTGCTGATGAGTTGATCATTGATGTGACTTCACCAGTGGTTTCTGTGAACGCACTTTCAACGAATGATTCCACGCCTGCTCTAGGTGGCACTGTAGATGATTCTGCTGCTGCGGTGTCTGTCACTGTAGGTGGTCAGACTCTTGCTGCAACCAATCATGGTGATGGTACTTGGGTACTCGCGGATGATTCACTCACGTCTCTTGCTGACGGAACTTACGATGTTGTGGTGAGTGCGGTTGATGCAGCAGGGAATGTTGGTGTTGATTCAACGAGCGATGAGCTTGTGGTCGATGCGACAGTTCCGGTTGTGACTGTGGATTTCTTGGTGACAGATGATACGACTCCTGCTCTAAGTGGTACGGTCGATGATCCAACCGCCACGCTTTCCCTTGTGATTGGGGGTCAGAGTCGTGTTGGTGTCAATAACGGAGACGGGACATGGGTGCTCGCGGATGATTCGCTTCTTCCGTTTCCCGATGGGACTTACGACGTTATTGCGTCAGCAACAGATTCGTTTGGTAATGTCGGTGTGGACGCGACAGTAGATGAGTTGGTGATTGATACATCGACGCGTCTAGATTTTGGTCGTGGCGATTCTCCAGTTGCTTCTGGCTATGTTGGTTTTGGAACGCAGTTGTACGATGCGGATCGTGGTATGGGGTGGGTAAGTAATGCTAAGATGTTCGCGCGGGATGACGGTGGCGAGGACGCCTTGCTTCGCGACTATGTGATTTTTCCAAGCAACCGAACCTTTTTGTTGGATGTTCCCTCAGGGGATTATGAGGTTACCTTGTCGGTGGGGGGTAGGAACGTTGCAGTGACGCTGGAGGGTGTTCAGGTTGACACTGTGTCTCGCGGAGGGACGAGGACATATCCAGTTTCAGTCGTCGATGGCCAGCTCACTTTGTCGCTACAGGCTTCAAACAAAAATACACGTGTGAACCGCTTGGAAGTTCGGAAGCTTGGTTCGCAGGTTATGGTGGATGCTCCCGCAGAGCCAATACTTGCTTTAGAAGGTGACGACAGTCTGCAATATTATGGTTATTTGGCAGAGGATACTACAGGTGAAAGTTCGGTAGCAGTAGTTGCCGATGATCAATCGGAGCTCAGTGTTGATGGGGTGAACTTTGATTCTTCGGTGACTGTGACGTTTGATGAGACGAATGGGACGACCCCTCAGGAAATTACCGTTCGGGCTATTGATGACACGGTTGTTGAGGGGGCTCACACTAGCACTATCACTCATGCGATTACGGCAAGCGAGGATCCTGTTAACTTTCCGACTTCGCTTGAAATTGATGACCTTGTGGTGACCGTTCTTGATAACGATGGCATCAACTTCGTGGCCAACTATCACGATGATCCCAATGAGGGGTTCTTTGATCCAGCATTGGGGCAGCAGCGACGTGATGCGATGGAGGCAGCCCTGGATGTTTGGGAGAGCTCGTTGGTTGCATCCTATGCTGGGGAAACAATTTATGTGGATGCCGAAATGAATCCGCAAGCTGCAGGGGTTCTTGGCTCTGCCAGCCCTTTGTCTTATTGGATTGTCAACGGTGAGGGTGGAGCAGGAGCTGCTCTTGCCAACCATCGCGTGGGTCAGGATTTACTTGGTACTGAGGACGAAATTGGGATCACGTTGAACTCGGACTTTGGCAGCTGGTATTACGGAACCGATGGAGAAACACCATCGAACGCGTGGGATTTCATGACGGTAGTTATCCATGAAATTGGTCATGGGTTGAACTTTTTCTCAGGGATTCTGACCGATGGCAGTACAGCTTGGAATGATGGTGTCTGGGGAATCTATGAGTCATTCCTTGAGCTTGGTGATGGTACGAATCTGACAGAGATGGCGAGTGATGCAGAGCGAGCCGCCGCGATCATCAGTGGTGATCTTTTCTGGGGAGGGGAACATGCGACCGCGGCGAATTCTGGAAACCGCGTGCGTATTTATGCTCCTAATCCATACGAACAAGGCTCCAGTGTCAGTCATGTCGACCAGGCAACGTATGCTGGTGTAGCTGTGATGACGCCCGCGATGGTCAATGGTGTCGCAATCCATGTTCCGAATGCACTTGAGCTCGGAATGATGAAAGATATGGGATGGACAATCACGGCTGGTGGCGGTTCATCATCGAGTTCAGGCGGCCAAGGTGGTAACTCCGCGACGGCGGGATCTTTCCATGGGGATGATGGCGGTCATGCCATGAATGCCTCTGGTTTCGATGACGTCCAGTCAGATTTGGTGATACTCGGAGACCGTGATTTACGGTCGATATGGGATGATGAGACGATTCTGCATCCTGTTTTCAAAGACTTGAATCCTGCCTCGATGCTGGCTACTGAGACT
>DOPG01000136.1:3160-11923 GCA_003513555.1 Rhodopirellula sp.
CCTCGGATTTGGCTGGTCTTGAGAAGGATTCGCTGGCAACGTTGAAACAGGAAGACCAATGAGCTCCTCAGCGAGTGCGAAAGTCATAGTTGGTGGCTGTTGATTCTCTCAGTCGGGCTCTTCTGTTTATGGGGGCGGATCGGTGGCGTGCCGGGGCGGATTGGAATTTTTGAACACATTCCGCCTCATTTGACTTCGCTTCATTTTGTGAGAGTCCTTTCCTGCAGTTTCAGGTTTGCCCTGAGAAAAACCACTTCATTTGATTTCCGAGGCGTTGTGCTGAAGTGCGGTCGACGACTGGCGGGAAAACATTTAAAACAACAGCTCATGAAACGGCAGTTTTGCCGTTTTTGGATGGGTGGCCGAGTGGTCGAAGGCACCAGTCTTGAAAACTGGCGTACGTTTGCGCGTACCGTGGGTTCGAATCCCACTCCATCCGCTGCATTTGCTGAGACCCTTTTTTGCAGGACGGCGTTGCTGTGGGGCATGTTACTGAGATTCAGCACCCGTTGATTGAGCACCATCTGTGCACAGTGCGGGATCAATCCACTGTGCCGAGCCACTTTCGGGCCGCCGTGAGTCGTCTCTCCGTGCTGGTTGGCGTGTATGCCACCGAAGATTTGGCCGTTGAGCCGGTGGCTATTCAGACTCCAATCGCCGAGGCTGATTGTCATCAGGTGACCCGCCGCGTCGCTCTGGTTCCGATTTTAAGAGCCGGTTTGGGGATGGTCGATCCGCGGCTCAATTTGCTTCCAGATGCTGCCGTTTGGCATCTGGGACTCTATCGAAACGAAGAAACTGCCGAGCCGGTCGAGTATTACGACAAGCTTCCCAAGTCGGGGGCCCCTAACACAGCTTTGGTGCTCGATCCGATGCTGGCTACAGGTGGCTCGATTGAACTGGCTGTGCAACGGCTGATGGAATGGGGTGTTGAAGAAATTCGCGTGCTCAGCATCATTGCTTCAAGACAGGGTGTCGAACGGGTGCAGCGTGATTTCCCGAACGTTAAGCTCTATGTGGCTGCGATCGACCCCGTGTTGAATGATCAGTCGTATATTGTGCCAGGGCTGGGTGATGCAGGTGATCGAATTTTTGATACACCGCAGCCGGGTTAAGCCATTTCCTTGTTTCAAGTACATCCACCCGAGTAGGTAGGCATGCAGGCGCGTTTCATTTGTGTATTGGGCCTGTTGGTTTTCATCTTTCTGGCTTGGCTGATCAGTAGTCACCGGCGACGTTTTCCAGTCCGAGTCGTGGCGGGAGGTCTTTTTCTGCAGCTGGTGTTGGGGTTTCTGGTTCTACGCACATCGGCTGGGCGTTTGATTTTCGAAAAGATTGGTGATGTTTTCACCTCGGTCCTCGACACGGTGACCGAAGGCAGCGGCTTTCTGTTTGGTGCTGGCGGAGAGAATCCCCTTGGTGAGTCACTGTTGGGAACTTTTGCGTTCGGTGTATTGCCGACCGTGATTTTCTTTTCGTCGCTTATGAGCATCCTGTACTACCTTGGTCTGATGCAGCGGATTGTCTGGGGTATGGCTTGGGTGATGCGTTTTACGCTTGGGACGAGTGGTGCGGAAACTTTATCAGCAGCAGCCAACGTTTTTGTTGGCCACACGGAAGCCCCTTTGGTCGTCAAACCGTATCTGTCAAGAATGACCCGCAGTGAACTCTGCGCGATGATGACCGGTGGATTTTCGACGGTGACCGGTGGTTTATTGGGGGTCTACGCCGGCATGGGGATTGATATCTCACACTTGTTGACTGCTTCTGTCATCAGCGCTCCGGCAGCATTGCTGATCGCGAAGGTGATGGTCCCTGAGGTAGAGCCAGAAAGGGTGTCGGCCGAAATGACGTTGTCAGCCCCTTCTGAGCATGTCAACTTGATCGCCGCAGCGGTTGAGGGTGCTAGCGATGGGCTCAAGCTGGCAATGAATGTCGGTGCCATGTTGATTGCCTTTCTCGCGTTGCTTGCCCTCGTCGACCTCATCTTGGGATTTGCATCTGAGCAGGTGGGATTTGTGGATGCGGCGGGAGATCCAAGGTTGTCGTTAGGACTTGTATTGGGTTACCTCTGCTGGCCCTTGGCCTGGTTGATGGGGATTCCTGCCGCGGAGTGTCTCGAGGCTGGCAGATTGATTGGCCTGAAAACCGTCGCCAACGAGTTCATTGCCTATGACGCGCTTGGCAAGGCTGAGGTGGGAGTAGGGAAAGCGATCAGCGAGCGGACGGCCATCGTGATGACTTATGCGTTGGCTGGGTTCAGCAACTTTGGGGCGATCGGCATCCAAGTGGGCGGGATCGGAGGTTTGGAGCCATCACGCAAGAAAGACTTGGCACAATTGGGGCTGCGAGCCATGTTTGGTGGGTTGTTGGCCTGTTGCATGACCGGGGCAATTGCAGGCCTGTTGCTTTAGCAAGCTGGTTATTTCCACTGCCCTGCTCCGCCATTCTGATTGTGCGAACCCGACGCTGGGCGTCGGCAGTCGTTAATCGTCGGGCGTTGCCAGGATGGCCGGTGAGCGATAGGGAAAAACGCTGCTTGGGGACAGAAAGGCAGTGTGAACAATCGACCGTCAAACAGCGATGCAGTTTATCGCTTTTCGATAGGTACGAAATCGCGTTCGGTGCTGCCGGTGTAGACCTGGCGTGGGCGATTGATTCGCGTTGCGGGGTTGCTGTGCATTTCGCTCCAGTGAGCAATCCAACCGGGAAGACGCCCAATGGCGAACAGCACCGTGAACATCTGGATGGGAATTCCCAGAGCACGGTAGATCACGCCCGAGTAGAAATCGACGTTGGGGTACAGCTTCCGTTCGATGAAGTACTCGTCCTTCAACGCAACTTCTTCGAGCTTCTGGGCCACTTCGAAAAGTGGATCGTCGAGATCCAGTTTGGCTAGCAGCTTGTCACAGCTGGCCCGAATGATTTTTGCTCGCGGGTCAAAGTTTTTGTAGACGCGATGCCCAAAGCCCATCAAACGGAAACCGTTCTCTTTGTCTTTGGCCATATCAACGTATTTCTGAACGTTGCCGCCGTCTTTGGCGATTGTGTCAAGCATGTTCACACAGGCTTCGTTGGCTCCGCCGTGGAGTGGTCCCCACAGGGCCCCGATGCCAGCAGAGATGGACGCAAACAGGTTCGCGTTGCTGCTGCCTACCATCCTGACGGTCGAGGTGCTGCAATTTTGCTCATGGTCGGCATGCACGATCAGCAGCAGGTTCAGAGCTTCGGCAAAATCGGGATCGACCAGATACTCGTGTGCCGGTGTGGCAAACATCATGTGCAGGAAGTTTTCGCAGTAGCTCAGTTCATTGTTAGGGTAAATGAACGGCTGTCCCATCGACTTCTTGTAGCTGTACGCTGCGATCGTGGGAAGCTTGGCGAGTAGTCTGTAGACGGAGATTTCAACTTGGGCCTTGTCATGCACATCCATCGCGTCTTGGTAGAACGTCGAGAGGGCACCGACAACGCTACTGAGGATCGCCATTGGGTGGGCGTCGCGAGGAAATCCGTTGTAGAACGACCGCATGTCCTCGTGGATCATGGTGTGTTCGCGAATTCCAACTCGGAAATCCTCTGCTTGTTTGGCGTTGGGCAGTTCACCGTTGATCAGCAGATAGGCTGTTTCAATGAAGTCGGACTTGGCCGCCAGTTGTTCAATGGGATAGCCGCGGTACCGAAGGATTCCTTTTTCACCGTTCAGGAAGGTGATCGCACTGCGGGTGCTGCCCGTATTCACGAAACCTTCATCCAGCGTGATCAGCCCGGTTTGTCCTCGCAGCCGACTGATATCAATCGCTCGTTCGCCCTCCGAGCCTTCCACCACTGGCAATTCAAATTCCTGACCGTCGTATGCCACTTTGACTGTATCGGCGTTTCGGACTTCAAGGTTTGATGTCGGGTTCATCGGCAATTCCAGAAGAAAATCAGGCTGTCTCCGCAACTTTTTCCCCACCTTCGATTGGTCGGGAACGTTGCTACTCAAGCGTGGGTAGCAGATTCATCACGCTGCCAGCAGTTTAGCGGTGTGTAAACCTTCGGACAATCAGACGTACCCACGCATTGTCGCTGATTCACGGTGTTAATTGCCCGAATGGGCGGCGATTTGCCGCTATGCGTGCCCTTGCGGAAATGGCTCGTCTGTGCGTGGTCCCTGGGAACCCGTTCAACCCGCTTGTTGATCCTGCTCGTCGATCCGGTGGATTCGCATGGAGTCAATTTTTCTGACGCTCGCCTTCAGGATTTCGATCTCGGTGTTGTCGATCACCAGTCGTTCTCCCGCTTTGGGAATGGCACCGACATGAAATAGCACGTAACCGGCAATTGTCTCGTAATCATCGCTTTCCGGCAGTTCCCAGTCGGTCATTTCGTTGAGGTCATCCATCATCACTCGGCCATCAACTTCGACGGTATCCAAGTCGATGACTTCGATGCCGAACTCTTCCTCTTCGTCCGATTCATCGACGATTTCTCCTACAATTTCCTCGAGCACATCCTCGATGGTCACAACCCCTGCCGTTTGCTGGAATTCATCAATCACGATCGCCATGTGGCTTCGGCTGTGCAGGAATTCTCTAAGAATGATCTCTACCGAGCGGTCAATCGGCACTGTCCAAGCACGCCGACAGATTTCCCGCAGTGATTGGTCTGGGATTGTTTGGCTGGATAGATAAGGTAGCAAGTCTTTGACGTACAAAATTCCAACGACATGATCGAGGGTTCCTTCGTACACTGGGAAACGAGTTCGGCCGGCTTCGACAACCTTTTTTAGCGTCTGGTTCCAGTCGGTCGTGACGTCAATCGCATCGACATCGCTACGTGGGGTCATGATATGGCCGACGGTATCTTCGTGCAGCGTCATCACTCCCTGAATCATCTCTCGGACGCCTGGTCCAAAGAATCCTTCACGTGTTCCTGCGGTAACAATGGTGCGAATTTCGTCCTCAAGGAGTTCTTCTTCTTCGTCTTCGTGTTCGGCAGTGCCTGTCAATCTGCGTGTGACCAGTTCGACCAACTCACCTGGTGCGGAAAGAGGACTCATCAAAATGGAGAGGCCTCGCCAAAAAGGCCAAGTGTGGTAGAGAACCTGAGTCGAAGCAAAGCGTGTCACGGCCGCAGGTAGCCACACGTGAACCATCATCATCAGGACACCGGCTGACAGGGCCCAGTAGATCAACCGAAGCGGCCGTGGATTCATCTCGTCGACAAAAATGGCTGCCGTCCCCGCAATCAGGAACAAGACTGTCCCAATCATTCGCAGGTATTCGCTGCCGCGGATCGCTGCATCCTGGTTGTCCAAGACAGCGCCAAAGCGATCACGGTTCTTTTTTAAACGGCAGTAAACTTCCAACTGTCGGCCGGCAAAACTATCAAGCAACTCGCCACCCAAGCCACCCACACTACTGAGTGCGAAGCCAATCAGGGACAGCGATCCCCAGACCCATACATCATTCACGCCTCGTCCTCCGGAAGAGGATGTTTTGTCGGCCGCGAATGGTCGTGCTTTGGCAGCGTCGCTGAATCTGGCAGCGTCGCTGGGGCCGCTTCGGTACAGTTGGCTTCCAAGTTCACACCGTCAGCTGCATATTGGTCGATATCGCCGACGCCCAGTCGCAACATTACCTCTCGTTCGGCACGGCGCATGGCAAGACGATCTTGGGGTTCATGGTCGTCCATCCCGGTGATGTGCAATGTTCCGTGTACCACGTAGAGCAACAGTTCATGGTCAACCGTCCAGCCTAATTCGTTGGCCCGTTCAGCAGCGGTGTCCACGCTGACCACCAGTTCCCCCTCGATATGAGGTTGATTGGCCGCGTAAGGAAAGCTGATCACATCAGTGGGATAGTCATGTCCCAGGTGATCGCGGTTGATTTGGTGAATCGCTACATCGGTGGTCACTCGAATCCCGATCTCTCCCTGATGAAAACCACGTAGCGAGGTCGCAGTCGTGCATGCATCACGCAGTCTCTGTTTGTTGGCGACGTAATTCACGTCTTCGTCCACGATGATTTCAATATTCAGCAATGTCGGTTGGTCGGCATCAAGCCGATTGTTGTCCGGGGTATTTGACACGTGCGTGATAGATTGCAGTGAGAGATTTAACGAGGCTGCTGCGGATCTTGTGGAGTTGTTGAAATGTGAGGCCACACTCATCAAACTGCCCATCGCTCATTTTCTTCTGGGCTATCGAATCGACCAGCCCCTGTATTCTCGAGGGAGTGGGATCCACAAGTGTGCGACTCGCGCTTTCCACTGCATCGGCGAGCATCATGACTGCTGCCTCGAGGGTTTGTGGTTTGGGTCCCGGGTAGCGGAAATCTTTGTCACTGACGGTTTCCGAGTTGGGGTCCTCTTCGCTCCGTTTTGCAGCTTCTCGATAAAAGTACTCCACTAACGTGGTTCCATGATGCTGCAGGATAAAGTCGATGATTGGTTGGGGAAGATGGTGATTTCTCGCCAAGTCAGCTCCATCCTTGACGTGAGCGATGATCACCAGGGTGCTCATGGCAGGTTGCAGTGAGTCGTGTTGGTTTTCGCCTGACATTTGGTTTTCGATGAAGTATTCGGGTTTGAACATCTTCCCAATGTCATGGAAATAGGCCCCGACTCGAACCAGTAGTCCATTGGCTCCAATTTCATCAGCCGCCGCTTCAGCGATGGAGGCGACGTTGATCGAATGGTTGTAGGTGCCTGGAGCTCTTTGTGCGAGTCGGCGAAGCAGCGGATGGCTGGCGTCGCCCAGTTCAAGCAGGCTGAGGTCCGTTTGTACTCCGAAGCCTTTTTCCACCAGCGGCAGTAGGCCGGTCATCGCCGTGGCGGAGACCAAGATGCAAAAACCAGCCCAACCGGCGCTCCTGAACAAACTCTCCAGGACTGTTTCGAATTCTGCGCCTTTGAATACGAGATCAGAGACTTTATCGGGGCTCGGCATTGTGAGAGTTTGACTGGCAACGATTCCCACCCCAACAACGGTGAGCATGGTGATGACAGCCGAACTGGCACCCACGTAAAGCAAGTGGGTGCGGCTTCTGATTCGTCCCAGCAAAAGCGTGCAGCTTGTGCAGGCTGCTGCCAGCATGACCAGTTCCGGTAGTCCAGCTCCGAGAAACAATGAGAGACTAAGGCTCGCTGCCGCCATTAGCAGCAACGCCAGTTCTCGACCATAGACAACCGCTGCAATAATCGACGCCAGCACGAACGGAATCAATTCGCCCCGCCATTCATCGCGTGCTGCAATGTATCCCAACACAATGGCGCCGACCATCAAAACCAAGAGTTTGCAAAGCTTCCAGCGGTCTTGGAGCAGCTCTCTGTCATCGACGAAAAATATGTAGCTGCCGCACAACAGATAGAGAGCGGTCAGCATGCCAGCGTAGGAAAAGAAGCGGACCACCATGTCACTCAAGTGCATGTTGTTCGACATGATTTCCCACTCTTTTCGAAGCAGCCCCAGTTCGGCTTCCGTGAGGGGTGCACCCGCCGTTGCCAATACGGACTTGCCGCTCGACAAAACATCCATCGAGACTTCAACGGAATCGCGAGCCGCCGCTCGGTCGATTTCATTTCGTGTGGTCGTGTACGTCAAAGTTTCGTGATCTGCCAAACGCTGACGGATCCAGTCGCTGATCATAGCTGCGACTTTCTGGTTGTCTTCGGATGAGTACTTCTGTCGAAATTGTTCTTTTAGTCGTGTGGAAATTCCATTTGCAGCGACCGCGGTGCGACATTGGTCCATCTCAACGAATTCGACCCGTTCGGGATTGCCAATCGGTGATACTCGAATCCGTTCTTTGCTGCCTTGGTCATCGCGGTGGGACAGCGTTTCAATTAGTCCGTAGCGACGGTTCTCTTGCGTCGCACTGTTGACTGCCTCATCAAGCGTTTTCAGTTCGGGATCGTCTGCAAAGACAGATTTCATGATCCCAAATCGTTTCGCAGGTGTGTCTTCTGTGTCGGTTTCGTCACCAGTGAAAAAGTTTGAAAACGCAGTCTGTTCCTCACCTTTGAGTTCATCAAAGGAGGGCACGGCGAGAACGAGAAAGAGGTCGTCTTTCAACGACGCAATCAAATTGTCAATCGGTTGAGTGTTGTTCTGGTAATAGGTAACAAAACTTTTGCTTACCTGATCGCGGGCCGCATTCGTTTTGGCTTCATTCGGCACCTGCATGTCGACTCGAGTGATCAGTTCACGGGCCGGAACTTGATCTCTCCTGAAGGCGAACGGGGGTTGCCATGCCTCGCAAACGACCAGCAGAGCAATGGCTGAAATGATTGCCATCGCAACACGAATGGAAAAGTCGGCTTTGTTACCGCTTTGCCACCACTGGGTGAAACGCGGCTTTTGGATGCCGAGCGAGTTAATGCGTTCCTGACGCGTTCGTGTCTTGCTTGAACCGCTCATGGTATTGAATCAAACAATCGGTCATCTCGGTCGGGTTGTTACCAGTCCTGTTGTGCCTGCAAGCGTTTTGGGTCGCTGCCCAGCAGGCCGAGATTATCGTCGTTCGGTTTGGTCCCCGTGTGCGGGATTGTGTTGTCGTTGCTCGAGATCCTCGTAGGCCTCGACGATCTTTTGAACCAGACGGTGACGCACGATGTCACTGGCTTGCAGTTTGACGATACCGATCGCGTCGATCTTTCCCAGTCGCCGGATAGCGTCACGCAGTCCACTGGTGACGCCTCGCGGCAAGTCCTGCTGGGTTGCATCGCCGCTGACCACCATCTTGCTCCGTTCACCCATCCGGGTCAGGAACATTTTCATCT
>DOPG01000458.1 GCA_003513555.1 Rhodopirellula sp.
GGTTCTGTCGTTCGCGAGTGAAGTCAAGCTCTCGAGTAATCATGGGAGCCAACTGACGGACCATTTCACCAGGTCCCCAAACGCTCAAGGCATCGACCCGCTCAGCCAGTTGTGCAATGCCGGCCAGCACCTCCATGTCCTGTTGCATTTTCTTCTCAATGCCAGACCGTTGAACTTTCAGCACGACGCGTGAGCCATCATTTAGTACGGCTCGGTGAACTTGCCCGATTGATGCCGTGGCGAGTGGTTTGAAATCAATCGTCTGGAAATGTGATTCGTAGCCCTTACCTAGTTCATTTCGGAGCGTCTCACGTACTTGTTCAGTTTGATCAGGTGCAACATTGGCTCGAAGTTGTTTCAGCTCTTCACTTAGGCCAGGGCCCACAAGGTCGGGGCGAGATGCGAGGATTTGTCCCAATTTGATGAAAGTTGGCCCCAAGTCCGTGAGTGCCATCCGAACGCGCTGCTCACGGGTGTACTTCGACAACGGTACGCCGCGTCGGTCTTTCAGAGCATCCCTGAATGGCAGGCGGAAGTGAGTTAGCCAGTCAGCAAGGCCGTAACGCCGTAGCACCGCCAGAATTTCCCGCCACCGCTTGAAATTGCGGTACAGTTGTGGGATCGCGGTAATTTTCATGATGCGTGACTGGGGACCTGTGCGGTGTCAATTGGGTGGCAAACCTCAATCGAATGCAGGGGATGCCGCGGTAAGAGGAAATCGGTGACAATGGAGGGAACGCGATTCGCACCCACCTTGGCCATTGTGATTGCTCGGGGGCCGTTTCGCGTCCCGATTTACCGATCTTTCTGTTTCTTATCTTCAGGTTTCTTCGGAGTTGTTGGTCTTGGCTTGGATCCAGCCCCTGTTTTTGACGTTTCAGCTAGTTGTGTTTGCCCTGAGTTTGGCTGGCACGCTCGGGGTTGCCGGTGGCTGGGCAGCGTCGAAGCTGCGGGCCGCTGGTAGTGTTTGGAGCTTGGTAGCAGCCGGATTTCTTGCCACCATGGTCGTTGCCGTCGCCATGCCCATGATTTTGCAGGCTGCCGCTTGGGAAGCAACAGCAGGCAAGTTTGGCTGGATGATCATGACGCAGACCGGAGCTCGAGCAGAAGGACTGTCCGATTATGGTTTCTTTCGTGGGCTGATCGCTTGTGGCTGGATTCACGGGTTGCTGGGGGCCGCGTTGGTCGCCTTGGCGACTTGGTACGGCTTGGAACGAGTGCCAATACAGGTGCGACAAAAAGCTCGCATGGATCTCGGTTGGGTCTCAGCTTGGTGGCGAGTTCAGCTTCCGCTCGCGTCACCCTGGGTCATCTCCAGCCTTGTCGCCACAGCTGTCTTGGCGATGACGGAAATGACGGTGGTGGACTTATACGGTTTTCGTACCATGGCTGATGAGTTTTATCTGTTCTACGCGGTCGATCCGTCGCTCCTGTCGGTCTTTCTTGTCTGCGTCTTGCCGTTGATGGCCATGGCAATGCTGATGACTTGGTTGCTGGTCCAGAGACGGAAGTTTGTCCCGATCAATGTAGACGCAGGAACGTCTCAGCCTGACGATCAACAAGCACAAAAAAAATTCTGCTGCCTGGCTGCCACCGTGGCGATCCTGCTTGGTTTTTTGATTCTGTTCGTGCCGTTAGGTGGCCTGTTTGTGAAGGTCGGCCACGATGTGGAGGTAGTTCAGGGAACACTTGTGGGAACTTGGTCGTTCAGCAGGACGGTGCAACGACTTTGGGAAGCACCCATGGTTTTTGCGGCTGAGTATCGTTGGACGGGCATCATTGCTGTTTCGGTTGCCCTGTCTGCCGTTCTGATTGCGTGGCCGTTAGCAGCCACGAGCCGGCAACGCCGTCGTCTCGAAGCAGGTCTTGATCTGTTTACGATCGGCTTGGTGTTGTTGCCGGGGCCTTTGGTTGGCTTGATGGTGGTGAGACTTTTTCAGCTCCCTGTTCCTGGCTTGTCCACTCTCTACCAGCAGACGCTCGTTCCGACGGTTATCGCATTGCTTTTTCGTGCAGTTCCCGCGGCATATTGGGTCTTGAGAGCGGGATACCGCGGCTTGGACAATCAATTGATTGATCTAGCGCAGCTTGATCATTCCTGGATCAGACGCGTTTGGACGATCGATAGGCCTATTCTGCAGGGCAGTCTGTGGGGGGCTGGAATCGCCGCTGCGATCATTGCATCGGGTGATGTTCCCGCGACTTTGCCAGTTGTTCCACCTGGAGTCACAACGGTCGGAACTCGATTGTTTGGTCTGCTTCACAGTGGGGCACGCTATCAGGAGGCCGCCCTGGCGATCTGGTATCTGGCGGTTGTGTTGGTGATCTCTTGGTTTTTAGCACGCCGGTTCTTGGCATTCCATGTTAAAGTGAACTGACGCCTTCTCTCTATTCAACTCTTTATGCGAACTCAAATGCTGCTTTCAATGCCACGGTTGGTGCTGCTGCTCGCTGGTTTCCTCAGTTTTGTGGTTCAGTGCACTCCAAGTTTGGGAGTGGAAACCATCAAATTCCGCATATCGGATAAAGAACGCACTGCGTCTGGTAAAATTCTCGTCGAGGCACAGGATGGTGGAGTCATGCTGCAAGCTGATGATGGGCAGATCTGGACCCTGCAACCTGAGAATATCATCGAGCGGACAGCCGACGATCGACCCTTCATGCCGATCGATGCCGATCAAATTCAAACACGGCTCCAAGATGAATTAGGGCCTGGCTTTGACGTCTACCGGACCCAACATTACGTGATCTTTTTCAACAGCACGGAGGCTTATGCGAAACAGGTCGGAGCTCTGTTCGAACAGCTCTATCGTTCCTTTTTCATTTTCTGGAAGAACCAGCGTTGGGAACTGCCGGAACCAGAGTATCCGTTGGTTGCTGTCGTGTTGCGGGATCACGAATCCTTCCTGTCTTACGGCACGAAGGATATCGGCGAAACCGCCAAGTCCGTGATCGGTTATTACCACCTTGGCAGCAATCGAATGATTACGTTCAACGTGCCCGATTGGGAACGCAATGTCGCCACAATTATTCACGAAGCAACCCACCAACTAGCTTACAACTGTGGGATGCAACGGCGCTTTGCGGATAATCCGATGTGGGTCAGTGAGGGACTGGCGATGTTCTTCGAAGCGCCCGACCGGCGGAATCCAAGAGCTTGGCGGGCTGTCGGTAGTGTCAATCAAGTGAATCTGCGTCGCTGGATGCAGTACTTTCCGCGACGGAGCCACGACTCGCTTGTAACATTGCTGTCTGATGACATGCGTTACAGGAATCCTGGTGAGGCAACTGCAGCCTACGCAGAAGCTTGGGCCTTGACCTACTTTTTGATCAAAACAAAACGCAAAGAGTATGTAAAGTATCTTCGCTTGTTGAGCGAGGGAAAATACCTCGCCGAGAAAACCAAGCGTCAACGCATTGATGATTTTGAGGAATGCTTTGAAATGACGTTGGAGCAAACCAATCGAGCCTTCCTCAGCTACATGCGCAGGCTTCGCTAGGAAGCAACACTGCTTGAATAACGGCTCGGCTCTTCACTGGTCTGCGTAGACGCGAGTTGTGTCCTCTTTCGTTACAGGCACCGTACTTTGGTCGCTCACCACGACTGCCTTGACGATGTGTGTGCCGGCTGCCGTTCCGCGTGCCCGCACTCGGTAACTGAACTGCTGGCCGGGTGCCAACTGTGCTTTGGGTTGAAAAGCGACGAGTCCCTTTCCGTCGGTTCCAGCATCTCCATCAACGCTAAGTAATTCCAACCCGGCTGGTAATTGCATCTGCACGCGAATGTTGGTGTTGGGTTTCGATCCACTGTTCTGG
>DOPG01000398.1 GCA_003513555.1 Rhodopirellula sp.
GCATCGCGTTCCAAAATCTCACCGGCAGCATGGGGACCAACCGGCTCATTCAGAACCCTGATACTCTTAATCGCCAAACGAATCGCTGGTTTGGATTCTCCCGGTTTGAAATACGTGTAGGCGATTGGCCAAGGTTGCATACCTCGCACATGACAGTCAACCAAGCGGGCGGGGCGAGCCCAATCTATCTCTGCATCTGTTTTTTTCAGTCTGGGCGCCTTGGTGATGGCTTCCGCATCCTGAAGTTCGCCAATGGCGGACCCACCGTCCCATTGGCTGAGCATCTCAACGGCCTCCAGTGTTGCCGCCACGCCTAACAACGCCAAGCGTTCCTCAAGCTCACCAGCCGTTTCATGTTTGTTGATTTCAGTCTTACAACGTGTAATCACCGGGCCACCATCCAACCGAGGGGTCATATGTATGATGGACACGCCCGTCTCATGATCCCCACTCAAAAGCGCGCACTGAACGGGTGCAGCCCCGCGGTACTTCGGCAATAAGGATCCATGCAAATTGATACCACCCAAAGTTGCCGTCTCCAAAGCATCGGGCTTTAAGATCTGGCCGTAATCGCAGACCACCAGCAACTGCGATTGCTTGCCTGCAACCCTGGCCACAGCCTCCGCTTCGTTGATGCTGTCGGGTGCAAACACTTCAAGACCATGAGACTCAGCCCAATCACGAACGGGTGCTGGCGGCGGTCCCTTTCGACTTTTAACGACCCGTGCAGGTCGCGTGACAACCATCACAATCTCATGGCCCGCTAATCGCAATGCCTCAAATGATGGAACTGCAAATGGTCCTGTCCCCATTAAAATCAGACGCAGGGGAAGTGCTGTCGTGTGCTCTGCCAATCTACCTATCCTTCTGGTGAACCCGCCTCGCCTTCGAAACAGACCCGAGCGGCAAGGACTTCGCATCAAACCTCTGTTGCGTCTACGATTTTACGCATACTTCTCGTACCACTGATCCAGTTCTGCAAGCAGCTCTTCATCGCTGGCAATACTTCCAGTATTGCGTTTGGACTCAAACACTGTTTCCAGTTCATGTAGTTGATCGTCAATTTCACGCTTCGCTTCTTCGATCATCCGATCAAAAAACATCACCCCATCCAAGTGATCTTTTTCATGCTGGATGACCCTGGCGAGAAATCCATCCACAATGCGATCGACCGGATTACCTTTGAGATCAAAAGCTTTCAAACGAATCGATTTAGGGCGTTTGACCTGCCCAAAGACGGCAGGCAAACTCAAGCAGCCTTCCTGCCCCGTCACGCTGCCTTTTGGCATTTCCAACTCGGGATTGATGAGCACCAGTTCTTCACCGTCCCCTTTTTCACCCGAGGGATTTGCGACAAAAATTCTGAGCGGCAGGTTGACTTGATTTGCTGCCAGCCCCACCCCCTCAGCTTCATACATCAGGTCCAACATCTGCGCTGCCATATTTCGCAGTTCTTTGTCAACCCGCCGAATCGGTTTACTGCGAACACGAAGAGTGGGATGGGGGTAGGGTATGATGCTGAGTTGCATATCGAACCGTATCGTAACAAAACCGAGTGATAACAAAGAAAACATAGAGCGTAGGATTTTCACCGGTCACTCATCACCAACAGCAGGTACCCTACTGTCGGGAAGCCAAAACCGGAGCATCCCGTGCGATTCCTGCGAATGCCGACGGCACGTAAGGATGACCGATCTATTGCCAATTGTGCAGGGGATTGGCTGAAAACCGTGCGGAAATCTATTTTACGGCTCCACTTTTGCCCCCGCTCCCGCTGGACAGAATGCACTGTTTCCACCAACATCGTCGCATGGTCAATGAACTCGCTACAGAATTGTTTCTGAAATCAACCGCTCGGGCCAAGCAGTTTGGCTGTCGCATCGAAACCGTTGCGGGTGCCCAAATCTTGGACGCGGGTGTCAACACCCGTGGATCCCTCCGAGCCGGCCGCTTATTGGCACAGCTTTGCATGGGAAGTCTCGCGGAAATCACCTTACTGCCCGCAGATTCCAGCTTGCTCGTCTCAAACAACCTGGTTCAGGTCCAGACAGACGACGCTGTCATGGCATGCTTGGGTAGTCAGTACGCGGGATGGCCAGTGTCAGTTGACGACTATTTCGCAATGGGAAGTGGGCCCATGCGGCTTTATCGCGGCAGAGAGGAAACACTGCTCGACTTGAATTTGGCCGAGTCGGGTCAGGGACCGGTCGTTGGAATCCTTGAAAGCGAATCCCTGCCCACGGAGGCCGCCATCGAACTCATTGCAAAAGATTGCGGCGTTTCCCCAACTGAACTGCATCTCGCTGTAGCCCCTAGCACTTGCATTGCAGGCAGCTACCAGGTCGTTGCCCGAAGCATCGAGACGGCAATGCACAAGCTGCACGCACTCAAATTTGATGTCCATAAGATCACGTCAGCAACAGGCACGGCACCGCTACCCCCACCTGCGAGAATCGGAGATACCGTGGGCGGCATCGGAAGAACCAACGACGCCATGCTCTACGGCGCCACGGTCACTTTCTGGATTGACGCAAGTGACGAAGAAATCGAAGCAGTCGCGAGTGACGTCCCAAGCTGCTCGTCGCGTGACTACGGCCGCCCATTTGCGACGATATTCAAAGATTACGAGTACGATTTCTATAAAGTCGATCCGCTTCTCTTCAGCCCGGCTTCTGTCACGATCCACAGTCTTCAAAGTGGAAACACGTGGACTCACGGCCGAATTGAAACCGATATCCTGCGTCAATCGTTTATTACCAAATGACTCAGCTACGCATTCTATGCTTGGGCGCCGGCGATGGATGGCACTCAGACCAGCTTTCCGATGCATCCGCTGAAGCCGGTTGCAGCATCGCCTTCGCAACTTATGAATCATTACAAACAGTAATGATCAACGACGAACCGAGTCATGAATGCGAAGCGGGTAACTTGGGTAACTTTGATGTCCTGTTAACACGAACAATGCCTGTTGGTTCTTTGGAGCAAATCACATTCAGGTTGGCAGTGCTACACACTCTCGTTCATAACCAAAGCCTTCCTGTCGTCAACCCACCGGCTGCTTTGGAGATTGCGATCGATAAATTCGCGACACTACAGCGAGTCTCCGCACTTGGCTTCCCCACTCCCGACACAGCGGTTGTTCAATCACGACGCGAAGCCTTGGATGCTTTTCAGATGCTGGGCGGCGACTGTGTCGTGAAGCCAATCTTTGGCGGTGAAGGGCGTGGTGTAATGCGAATACGAGATCCTGAACTGGCTTGGACAGCCTTTTCAACTTTGGAAAATTTGGGTGCAGTCTGCTACGTTCAGAAGTTTGTGCCACCCGGTGGCTCTGACACGCGTCTTCTGGTCATCGGTGACACAGTGCGAGGCATACAACGCACGAACGCAAGCGAATTCCGAACCAATGTTTCAAGTGGTGGACGCTGCCAAGCGATCGACCTCGATCATCAACAAGTGGAAATGGCACAAACCATTTGCAAGGACATTGGACTTCGATTTGCATCGGTCGACTTGTTGCATTTCGAGGGCGGCGACGCCAAAGTTATCGAAGTTAATGCGATTCCAGGATGGAGAGGTGCACAATCAGTCTCGCAAGACTGTATTGCGACGGAGATCGTGCAGGAATTGCAAACACAGGCCGCGTCAGCAGCAGTAAAGGTCTGTAAATGAGCGATACTTTTCCGTCCGCCGACGATCATGCAGAGGGTGACGTAACTGCGGCAAGGCGACTGCCAATCGATGGTAATGTTGCAGGCCGCCTGTCAATGGTTGCCTCCTTGGCACCAGGAGCCATCGCCATCGCAGAACCTGATGGCCCACCGCAGCCTGATGGGCTTCGCAGTTATGCTTTGACAACGTTTGGGAGCCTCGACCAACGCAGCGATGAGATCGCTACAGGCCTCATCGACTGGGGTGTCCAGCCGGGCATGCGGCTTGCCATGCTTGTGCCCTTCAGCGCCGGATTTATAGAACTCGTATTCGCACTCATGAAAGCAGGAGTCGTGACCGTTCTTGTCGATCCAGGCATGGGCCGCAAGCATCTGGTCCGCTGCCTGAGCGCTGCTGAACCGGATGGTTTCATTGGCATACCCAAAGCCCAAGCCATTCGCACGGTGTTGCGAAGTCGCTTCCCCAAAGCGAAATGGAACGTAACGGTGGGACGACGACTTTTCTGGGGTGGCAAGACACTCAAGCAAGTCACTGAAATGGGCAAGGCACAGCAGGGCACCATTGAATTTCCTCGCGTCGATCGTGTCGATGACGCGGCAGTGATTTTCACAACTGGCAGCACCGGCCCTCCCAAGGGAGTCCTCTACACTCATGGCGTTTTCCATGCACAGATAGACAGAATCCGGGAACGGTATGACATTCATCGCGGCTCGCGCGACCTCGCCTGCTTCCCACTGTTTGGCTTATTCGATGCGGTGATGGGCGTGACAACCATCATCCCCGATATGGACCCCACGCAACCCGCAGCCGTCAACCCAGAGCGTTTGATCGAAGCAGCGGCGCAGTGGGAAATTGATCAGGCGTTTGGGTCCCCCGCGTTGTGGAACACGGTTGTCCGGTGGGCGGAGGCAAACGACGCACAACGTCCCTTGCCGACTCTCAGCAGAATTCTCTCGGCGGGCGCTCCCGTTCCAGCCGAGACGCTTGAAAAGTTACGAAATCTTGTCGATCCGGAAGCCAACATTATGACCCCCTACGGTTCCACCGAGGCACTTCCCCTCGCCTCAATCGAATCACGCGAAGTCATTGCAGAGACGGGACCAGCCTCACTGAAGGGAAAGGGTACCTGCGTGGGGACACGGTTTGAGGGAGTTTCATGGCGAGTCATTGAGATTCAGGATGGCCCGATTACGGACATCCAGGAAACAAAAGAACTGGAGCGGGGGAAGATTGGCGAACTGATGGTCACCGGCCCAATGGTCACGCAACAATATGTTGTGCGATCTGATCAAAATTCGCTGCACAAAGTTAACGATGGCAAACGCATTTGGCACCGCATGGGTGATGTTGGATACCTCGACGCCCGTGACCGATTCTGGTTTTGTGGCCGCAAAGCACACCGTGTCACGGCAGGCAAACGAACTCTATTTACAGTTCCATGCGAAGCAATCTTTAATGGACACCCTGCAATCTATCGCTCTGCGCTGGTGCCACGTGGTGAACGCCCCAATCAGCAACCCGTAATGATCGTGGAACCGCATCCAGATCAGATGCCGGCCAACGCTGGAACACGTGAGGAACTGAGAAACGAATTGCTGGAACTGGCGTCCAGAAACCCGTTAACTCGCAGAATCACCGAAATCATTATCTGGGACAAACCACTGCCGGTCGACATCCGTCACAATAGCAAGATCTTCCGGGAAAAGCTGGCTGAACAAATCAACGGCAAAGATCACCCTTGAATGGAGCCTGCACCCTGCACGGCTGATGACTCATATTCCAATGCGTCTCAGTCCGTGAAGTTTACCACTCGCGAGTAAAAGTGTTCACAGATTGTTTCAAGGTGGAACTGCAGCCACGCAGGTGACGTGTAGACACCATGCCCAAAGAGCTTCTGCTGCTCACGTCCCGGCGTTTCAGGATAGTCCACGAGCAGGGTCCGACCGTCAGATGACTCTCTGCGTCCATATTTCAATTTCTGAAATATATCCCGACGTCTTCCTGTTGACTCGAACATCTTGCGCAGCCGACGTTCTACCACCACATCCCGCCAGGCAAAAAACGAAGGAAAAAAGTCAGTTCCGGCAATCGCCAAGTGCTGAATGTAATCGCCCGACGCAGCACTAATTAGATCACTTACAGACCTTGGAATGACTGCTTTGAGAGGATCATCTCCATCACTAGGGCGATGCTGTGTAAAATGCAATAACCGTGGCACCACGTGCTCATTCCACCGGTAACGCAGCGGGGCCCCAAAAGTCGCAACGTCAATTTCTCGTTTGGTTTTGTGTCCATCAAGCAATATCTCTCGGGCGTGAACCCAATCCTCCAAATCGACTTTACTACGTAGTGGGCTGTGGTAATGCAGGCGAGTTGCTTTAAAGAACGCCTCCTTCACCTCATGCGAAGCAGCAGCGATCTGTGACAGCATGGCGAGCAGACTGCCGCCATGACTGTGGGCCATCACCAATAAGCGTCCTTTTGCATCCATCGAGGTAATTTTTCGAAGAAGCGATACCGCGCCGTCGGCTCTACCAATGTGATGATTTTCGCCAGACCAACCGAACCGCTCAACTTTGATCATGGGCGAGTCTTCTGTATTGATCAAACCGGACAGTTGCTTTGCATAGGCATCTGTAAAATTTCCGACGTCGCCAGCAAGCTCATCAAACCAAGCCTTGCTGATTTCATCCATCCGCGATGCCCTGACCGGGGAGAAGCGTTTCACTTCGCGGACAAATCCGGTAATATCCCCACCCGCGAATGTCCCGTGAATCAGCAAAATGTGACGAACGTTGGCATCTCTGAGCTGTTGAACCACAGGAGCGAACCCCGAACTATTCGGCTCAAATTCCGCTACTGCGTGATCGGCGGGTACTTGTGACACCTCACCACGCAACTCGTCCGGCGACAAAGTGTGGTGAGGGAATCGCAAATGCCCAGGTGTTCCGTATCGAGCCATGGAAATCCCGTTGATTGGACAGCTTCATTCTTCAGACATTCCGACATTGTTGTTGTATACTGTGCGAAACAGCTACACATCACCGACCGGGAAAATCTGGTCCGAACAGGCAATAAAATATCATGAAGAGACGGGAATTCCTTGGGGCCAGCGCCGCTATCTCCTGTGCAATATCACAACCACAACTAATCATGGCACTTGATCAAGACAACCGATACCGAAAGGAAATCGGAATTCAGCTTTACACGCTTCGTAACCAGATCAATGGAGATGTCGAGGGCACCATTAAATCAGTTGCTGATGCTGGTTATAAGCAGGTAGAGCCTTACGGATTTCCCGATGCAACACTGATGATCAAAGCTGCAAAAGATAATGGCCTGGCCGTAAAATCATCGCACTTTAATTGGGACTCGGTTGTCAACCCTGATGACAAAGGCGTGATGCCCTTCAAACAAATCCTCGATTCAGCCAACGAGTTGGGACTCAAGCACCTTGTGGTTCCTTACCTTGCTGATCGAAATAGAAAAACTCTCGACGACTACCGCACCTTGTGTGAGCGTTGCAACCGTGGCGCCGAAGAAGCCAAAAAGGCCGGGATCCAACTCGCTTATCACAATCATGCTTTCGAATTTGAACCAAAAGAGGGCGGGATAACCGGCTATGACATCATGATCGAAGAATTTTCTCCCGACATGAAATTCGAAGTCGACGTCTTCTGGATCAAAGTGGGCGGAAAAGATCCCGTCGAACTCTTAAAATCTCTCAAAGGTCGAGTGTCCCAATTGCACCTCAAGGACCTCGACAAGAGTATCAAGACTCCAGAGTACGGGGGTATCCCGAACCAAGCATTTAAGGAATTGGGCAACGGCGTCATCCCGATGGAGCCGATCATCGAGGTCGCCGCGGAAACGGGGGTCGATATCTGCCATGTTGAGCAAGATCACTCACCGAATCCCCTGAACAGCATTCGGGAAAGCATGAAATACCTGCAGACATTGTAGTGCGCAGGAAGCCAACTCCAGAAATTTTTAGCACCCTATCAAGTTTCTTCACACCAGGAAATCAGATGAAAACTCATTGGTTAATAGCACTTACCTTATTAGGGTCCTTGGGACTAGGAGGCGGGATGACACAAGCAGAAACTTCAGTCGGTGATCAAGTTCCTGACTTTGAACTCATTGGCAGTGACGGAAAAACTTATTCGTCAAAACAATTCAAAGGAAAGAAGGCATTCGTCATCGCCTGGTACCCCAAGGCTTTCACCGGTGGCTGAACGAAGGAATGCAAATCGCTCCGTGAGAGCGGTCAGTTGATTCGTGATTTTGATGTCGCCTACTTCACAGCGAGCGTCGACCCCATCCAAAAGAACACCGACTTTGCAAAGAGCCTGAATCTCGACTACCCAATCCTGTCCGATCCTGAAAAGCAGTTTGCCGATGCCCTCGGGTGCCTTAATTCCCGCGGGATGTCAAATCGCTGGACCTACTACATTGGTAGGGATGGCAAGATTCTCTACATCGACAAAGCGGTCAAATCCGGAGATCATGGCAAAGCAATCGCTGAAAAACTAAAAGAGCTGGGCGTGGACAAGAAATAGCCCCCACTTTTGCGGCGGAATAACTTCGGCCACTCGGTGCCCTAGGTATCGAGTGGTCTTTTTTTACCATCACTTTTTCGTTTATCACTGCCCGACTGCGATGCCCATTTTTCTTCC
>DOPG01000434.1 GCA_003513555.1 Rhodopirellula sp.
TCTATAATCTCGATCACACTACCTGGGACTATCCAGTTCAGCAGCCGTTCAAGATGCCAGGTGGTCAGCGAGCCGGTATTCTGACGCATCCGGCATGGTTGATATCCTGGAGTGGGAACTTCGATAACGACCCAATTCGTCGTGGAAAGTGGATTCGCGAGCACCTGTTGGCTGACACGATTCCCGATGTTCCACTTGATGTGAATGCTGTTGTTCCAGAACACCGAGATCAATCGCTTCGTGAGCGGTTACGCGCTACGAGAGACGAGTACTGTTGGAAATGTCATCAGAGAATGGATCCGCTGGGGTTTCCATTCGAGCAGTTTGATGACTTTGGTCGACACCGGGAGCGAGAAGTCTTGGGTGAGTTGTTGACTATTTTTCCGGAGCGACACATGGATGCACGAGTCACTGACATTGACACTCGTGGGCACATCGGCAACAGCGGTGATCGTCAGTTGGACGGAGATGTGAATGATGTGTTTGAACTGGTACAGCGATTGGGGAAGTCAGAGCGTGTTCGCCAGTCGTTCGTGAGGCACGCGTTTCGCTTTTGGCTAGGGCGAAACGAAACTTTGGGTGATTCACCCACCTTGATGGCAGCTGACCAAGCGTATGTCAAACATGGTGGCAGCATGAAGGCGATGATCGCCTCGCTGTTGTCTTCAGATTCTTTCCTGTATCGAAAAACAGAATAAACCATGTCACAAAGAAATCGTCGAGCTATGCTCAGGACCGCCGCTGCTGCCACGGTGTCGCCACTGCTACTTCCGTTTCTCCAGCGCGTGGAAGCAGAGGCAACCGGTTTATCAAAGAGTCCACAACGTTTTTTGTTTGTCGTCAAGTGTAGTGGACTGACTCCAGCTGAGCTTGTACCAATTGGGCTGGCAGATGAATTGACTCAGGTAGGAACTGAGGAGGGTTCGCCTGCCGAACTCAAGCCGGTTGAATCGCTCCTTGACGTATCCCTTGCTGAACATGAGCTACCTGATTCACTTAAGTCGTTGACTGAACATCAAGATCACTTGACGATTCTACAGGGCCTATCTGGAAAGATGTGTAGGGGTGGTCATTCAGCCTGGTATGGAGCACTGGGGTGCTATCACACCGGGAGCGAAGGAAATCCCGGACGTGCTGCCAGTGCGACCGTAGACGGCATGCTCGCAAAGGCACTACCTTCTATTTTTCCACATGTAGGTTTGACGCTTGGTGGGAAGGTCTTGTCGGGTGTCAAAGATTCGGTTGTCTATCCGGGTATTTCCGCGATTGATGTGGATCGTCCTTTGCCTTATCAGGCTAGCCCGCTGATGGCGTATAAAAACTTGTTTGGCATTGCAGCCACAGGTGCAGATGGGAAAGCGGATAAACAATTGAGCGCGATGCTGCTGGACCATATGGTGGGTGATATTCAGAATTTGCAGCGGCAACTTGCCGGCACAGATCAACAGAAACTGGACCAGTACCTGCAAGCATTTGAAAGTCTCAGAAATCGACGTCGGCAGTTGGTGGGTCTTGAGGCAACGATTCGGCGTCATGCGCCGCAGGTGGATGACAAGTACAAGTCCAGTGTGGAAACGGATCGAATTGAGGCTCACTTTGATATTGCATCGGCTGCCTTGATTGCCGGTTTGTCCAACGTTGTTACCATTCGGGCAGACACGCTGGATATCACGTATCGTGGGTTGGGAATCGAAAAACATGTTCATGGCATTGGCCATGCAGAAACCGTTCCTGGGATGACTGCGGTAGAAGCGAGGAATCGGATCCGTCGTTTTCAAGTTGATCAGATAGCTAGGATTGCTGCGAAATTGAAAGCAGTGCCCGAAGGTAATGGGACGATGCTTGATAATACTCTGATTGTTTATTTGAGTGATGCTGCAGAAAAACACCATGGTAGCTGCAGCGAATGGCCCTTCGTGCTGGTCGGAGGAATCGCCGGTAAATTGAGGCGAACCGCTGGGGGACGATACTTACAGTATCCGGGATATGGAAAGTCAGGGCATCGGACCATTGCTTGTCTCTACAATTCCCTGCTCGAGACTGCCGGACGATCACGCGATGTTTTTGGCCGTTTCGATTTGAGTCTGGATGAGGATCAGCAGAAAGGACCACTGTCTGAATTGCTGGTTTGATGTGAATCGTCATGTAGAGAAACCATCAGCCTTCATCGGTGGCCACTAATCACGTTGAAAGTTGGGCTGACAAGCTGATGGCAAACTAGAACCAATGTGATACGAGGGCTCGATCAGAGTCGCAGTGGAGGAGTTGCTGAGTCGCGGCTTGCACAGTAAACGGGAAAACGGTCACCTAACAATCGGCGGTGCGTTTCGATTGCCAATTCTGGCGTATTGCTTTCTTCAGAAAGGTGTGCCAAACATGCCCATTGAAGTTTTGGCGATGCAGCACGTTGCAATAATTCAGCGGCATCAAGATTCGAAATGTGTCCTTGCGAACCGCGAATCCTTGCTTTGAGACTCTCGGGATAGAAGCTGCCCGCCAACATCTCAAGGTCGTGATTGCTTTCGATGAAAACTGCATCCAATTGTGGAAGAATTTCGTCAAGTTCGTCAAAAGCGTGCCCCAGGTCGGTGAGAATGCCAACCTTGTGCATGCCATCATCGATTACAAAAACTACGCCATCTGCTGCATCGTGAGGTGTCTGGATTGTTTGAATCTGAACGTCTCCTACCGAAAACGTTGACCCGGCGTCGAAATGCCTGATGTCGTTCATCTTTCCGAGTCGGATCTTCTGCTGAGCGACAGCCAGAGTGGCCCGCGTAACGTAAATGGGAAGACCATACTTGCGTTGGTAGATTCCCATTCCTACCGCGTGATCGCGATGATCATGAGAAATGATCAGAGCATCAATGTCCCGAATGTTTCGACCGTGCTCCGCCAAGCGGCTTTCAGCTTGAATGCCACTGATCCCAGCATCAAACAACAACTGCCTGCCAGCAGCTTCGACGTAAATGCAGTTGCCACTGCTGCCGGATTGCAATGCGATCACTTCCATGCAAAGGATCATAATCTGCTTTAACTCATTCAGGCAATCCGTCAAAGCATCACGTCATTGAGTCGCATGCTAGTCGATGGTCGATTTTGCTTTCATTTTTGGATCAGGTTTGCGTTATTCTGCAGATAGAGCACGTCGCGAACGACGCACGCTACATGTTTGTGCTTGGAAATAATTCGGCCAAGCAGAATTATTCTGAGCCAATATGCTGCAGGAGATTCATCACCCCTATCAGATGGCGCGCCAGGAAGTATCGATTGGGGGCAGATGGCCGGAGGTTGCTTCCTGCTGATTATATCTTGGCAGGAACGATGAGGAATTGCATTTCGCGGTCATTGGAATCACCGCCGTTGTATACTAAAGCAGCAACAACGCAAGCAACTATGAATTCAATGGCGTGTGCGGTTATGATGCGATGGGGCAGTTAGGTTCACTGACCGGGATGAAGAATTTATGAGCACGCGTGATACCGTCATTACGAAGTGCGGTGATTGTGGTTAAGGATGTTGTTTCTTTAGCATGAGCCGGAATACGATTGTGGTTACAGGTTGGATTTCAATGAAACAAATATTGGCAGTGAGTTTGATTTTTCTGAGCATGATGTGCGGTGGTTTGTCGGTAAACGCTGACATCACGATCAGAAAGTCTGGAGCGCTTGTATGGACGGTGGATGGGAAAGGTGCGATACGCGAGCGAGGAAGGAAAGTGGGCAGCATTGATGCCAGTGGTAAGGTTCGAAAAAATGGCGCCTTGACCGGGGAAGTTGAATCGGGCGGCACCATTCGTCGGTCAGGAGCAAAAATTGGAAGCGTTGACTCCAGCGGGAAAGTCCGTAAACAAGGTCGCTTAATCGGTGAGGTTAGCAGTGGGGGGACGATCCGTCAGAGTGGTAGTTTGTGGGGCAGTAGTTCAAACTGCTGCGACGATCAGGGACGCCGTCAAGTGGTTGCAGTGATTGTCTTCTTCGGTGGGTTTTTAAATTAAAACGGGATGTCCGATCGGGCGGCGCAGTTCGCGCCAATGAATGGTTCTTGATCCAGCGTTCGTGTTTTTTCGTGGGTATGCTGCTGGCAACACGGTGCGGCCAAAACAGAGGCGTTCACAGAACGAACTTCAGGAAGCATTTCAGGGTCACCGCCTTTCAAGATTGGAACTCCGTGTCATCAACTGATGTCGTCCCAAAGCAAATCCATCAACGCGCTTGGTTTGCTGCAAAACGATGGCTGCCAGGCAGTCGGGGTAGCCCTGAATGATCTGCTGAGGGAGTATGAATACCTGATCGGAGCAGTCGAAGCTGACGACTTCCGATTTAGGGTCTGGGCCGATTGATGTGGGGTAAAGAGTCTGGTGATTTATGAAGGGGGCGTTCTCGAAACAGATTTCTGGAATTAGGAAGCCAGCTGACTGCGACTGGCTATCAAATTCAGTTGGCTGATTGGGAAACAGTCCAACAACACCAAGAGTCCAGCCACAACGAAGGATGTGATTTCGTGTGACGTTATGTTGGTCCGAAAATCTGACTCGGGCGGCAGCCGATTAGCGACTGAATCCGCCAATGGATCGATTGAATTTCGCTCCGAGTGGACTCAGCGAATTCTTGACATTCGCATCGGGATTGCCAAAGACCTCGAAGCTTTCTATTTCAATCATCCCTAGCAATCTTTCTGCAAATTTCTCACCGAAGGTTTTAGTGTGAATCATTACGGCTTCAGAGTTGGCGTAATGCTCGAAGAAATAGCACTTCTTGCCATCCGCTGAAATTGACCAGTCATAAGCCAGTGTTTCTGGTTCATTATTCTTGGTGTTCTTCACCATCTCGGCGTTGATTTGTTTCAAGGCATCGAGCTGTCCTTCTTTTATATTCGTCGTGATGAGCCAGTAGACATGCTCAGAATTTTTTATCTTCTGTTTGGATTCGGTTGCGATGGTTTGTCCGTCACTGCCTAGGTTTACGAAAAGGTTAAGAAAAAGCAGTGCCAAGGTGGAATTTATTAATAACGGTTTGCAGTACTTCATCATCTGATTCTCTGTGAGTTAGGTAAAACGTTTGCATGTTCTGATTATAGTAGACAGCCTGACTCATGTAATTAGCTTTGAATAATTGGGAAGAGATTCCATCCGTTGACCGACTTGAGTTTTTACGCCGCGATTCTGGCTAATCTATTTCAGTTGAAATTTGCGAGAATGTGGTTGTCTGCTCGTCATGAACAAAGATTGTTTTGGGATGGAAAGAATGAAGGCGGTTACGGCAGACGCTGAAATGCGCGAGTCAGCTCCGTATCCAGCATTACCTCGATTGGTTTGGTAGTAAAAACTGTTGTCGGTGCATGGTGGCAAAGTGAACCACCAGCGTTTCTTATCCATTTAAACGCTGGAAGCTGGCCGGATCATGAAAAACGGTCAGCGCTGCGGAACCCATGCCTATGAGGGGAGACCCATGGGGATCCGGGAAACTCTTGGGGTGAGTAACTATGATCTTCGCGTGAATTGGCGCGCGGCTGTGATGCGCGGGAGAGGGAATAAGGGCTGATGGCATTTACGATTCCAGCAGCACCAGTGCGGTCCATCTCCGTCCAATTGTTCTGGCCGGTCGCTTCATTTGCTTACCATCTGTAGCCGCAGCGCGAGCCAAAAAGTCATGGGCAAACAGGTGCCGTTCACGCTCGACTTTGACATCACAGTGGTTCCTTAATGCGAAGGCCAGTGCTCCCTGTCCGGTGAGCACGCGGATTGGGTCATAACCCTCAATGCCTGGATTCTGCCTCCAGCCCCCATGAGGGCTCATCTTGGTTCTTTGCAAGTCCTATGGACGCTTTTTCTGACATTGGCGTCCATCTGTGATAGATCTGCGTACTGACACGAAACAAGAAAATCGTGGACTTCCTGCACTTCTCTCAATACCCATTTCTCGTCAGTCGCAAGATAGTATTCACTCATCACAATGGCACCAGCCATGTACCGTCAATTGATCAACCATGATTGGTCTTTGGATGTAGTGGTTGCAGCGCGGTATTTTACATCCTTGCGTACCAAATCCGGATCCTCGGGAGTCTAGTTGAGGCCTCACATCCTACTCACTCCGCCAGCGGACTGGTGAACCCACGATTTGTACATCTGTCCGCGTGAGTGCCACAGCCCCCAACCGTAGGCAATCGTCGAAGGTCCTTGTTTTTCTCGCAGCACAACATGGATGGGCTTCAATGAATAGAACCGTGAGCATGTGGCGGTTGATGAGGGATTCACACCGTTCATGTCTGAAAAAAGGATCATTGATCGTCGACTTTCAGTGTAAAGAAGAGGCAGAGCCCGCTTGGGACCCGTGAGTTTTCAGGTTCAGCAAAGAGTTATTTTCGTAAATCAGAAGAAATTTATGGAATTGTTTTGGGCATCAGGGCGGACAAGTTCGCATTAACTTCTATGGGCAGGCTTTCCAGAGGGAAGGTAAAAGGTGCAAATAGTGAGAGTGAGAGTGACTGTGTGGCGCGATTGTCGGTTGGGAAGTCAGCATCTCATGATGCTTGCCGTGGCCACCGCAGCAGTCACTTCCGCATGAAAGAAATTGTGATTTCCGCATTTGAATAGGACGTCTACGGATGAAGTTTGAACCCTTGCGTTGTCGTTGTGCAACATTGTTTTCTGTCTTAACGATGATGGCGTTTGGTTGGTTACCGATTCTTGGCGACTTCTCAGTTGGCAAGGCTGAAGAGAAAGCAGCGACCGTTGAGGAATCGCCACTCTATGTTTTCCGATTCATCGAAGTCGCTCCGGGAAATGTGGCGAACTGGAAACAGGCGGTAAAAGACAAGCAGCTGAAGTTCAATACCGGTAAGGATGCGGCGCAGTGGGGTACTTGGCGGATCCTCACCGGACCCCGAGCAAATCAATTTGCGAGAGGATTTCGCACAACAAGAGAGCTATACACCAATCCCGTTCACCCCGTTCAGGGAATAGCAGCCTCATGGGAAATGCCGGAGGCGAACCACTGGTTGGAGCACATTTCACCGCTACAGGAAAGTTCGGGGAATACGCAAATCTGGCGACCCATCGAGGGGCTGTTCTCTCATGGAATCACTGGATGGGGTCAACCGCGATTCTCACAGCATCGTCGTTGGCGAATGAAGCCGGGAATGTATCAGCGGCTGGAGGCTAACTATAAGAAATTAATTGCTACCTTTGATCACCTTCAACAACCTGTCAATTTTAGTATCGCCAGATTGGAGGATGGTGGTGACTTTATGATCTATGCAGAGACGCTTGCTTACAACGACACCGCTGACATGCCAAGCGTCGGTCGAGTGCGACAGGCTTTTATCGAACTGCACGGAGAAGGTGAGTGGGTAAAGTATCTGCAAGAGCATAATGCTGTCATGCAGGAGAATGCGATCGTTGAGACAGAGACATGGATGTACGAACCTGATCTCAGCAATCTGACTGCGGTGCCTGGTTCGGAGCTTGCCAAGGCCAAGGTGCAGGAGCATATTGATCGCGTGGTCGCAGCGTTCAAAAAGCAGGATATCGAGGCATTGATGGGTGAATTTGTTGATGGCAGTATCCGTTCAGTCAGCATGTCAAGCGGACCCGCACAAGGGAACAAGGCGGTTAAGAAGTCCTTGATGCAATCCTTCAAAGGTGATGCTACTCCGGACAATTCCACTCTTGTGGGTAACATACTTGACGCTCGTTTCATTGATTCTGATACCATCCTTGCGCACGGCAACTTCACCGTAACAAATGAGAAAGGTGATGTCATTCGTTCCGGGAAGTGGGGTGATGTGCTCAGGATGGAAGATGGCAACGCCAAGTTTCTGTTGCAGTCAGCATATGCAGAACGACTCGACTCGATGGTTCCACCAAATTTTTCGGTAAGTGAAGCTACAGATCAACAGCAGCAGAGTGCAGATTTTAAAAGCATCAATCGCTCCATCCAAAGATTTACAGATGCCTACAATCGTGCAGATGTAACCGCATTGACCGATGAATTTACCGAAGATGCTGTGCGTGTTGTTTCAGGGTTGTCAGGAGTGCATGTTGGTCATGATGCAATCCGAAATTCTTTTGAATCGAAGTGGTCGGGTGAAGTCGATATTACCAGTGGCAGTGTTCTAAAAGCTCGCGTGCTTCATACAACACCTATCAACTCAAGTTTGGTGGGCGGGGCTGGAATTTGGTGGTTAACGTCGAGTGACGGTAAAGTCCTCGATGGAGGTTACTGGGGTAACGTGTTCCGTAAGCACGGTGACGAGGTGAAACTGTTGCTGGAGTGTGCTGGAAGCCAAAGTATGGTCGACTAGCATGGTGGTATTTTCATGCGGCTATGAGGCCGCTCGAAAGATAAGGACGCGGTTGTGACGTGATCGTGAAGCACGGAATTCGCTTCCAGACCGAGTTTGACCTAAAAAGAGAGGGGTAAGGTACCACCATCCCGCCCCCAACAGTGGTAAGTGCAGCATCATGTTTGGGCTGCTTCTCGGCACTGTGCTGTCTTGCTGTGACCTGATCTGCTGATCCAAGCAGTCACGGAAACAAGCGATCCCAAAGTTGGGGTTTCGGCTAAACCGATGAATGGCACTCTGGTCCGGTTGTGCTTAACGCTATCGTGATGGCTGGATGCCGCGTGATGGAATCGTGTTTGCATCAAAATCCAGCCAACGGGAGTACTTCAGCAGTTGTTCGTACCCTTGCAGATGGGCTTGCATTACAATTCCCGCTTTGAATCTGTTTCCAGCTTTTACGATCTTACCGATGAATTACCAACGATGCTTTACGTGGCTATTAGTTGCGTGCTCCTGCGCCATGCTGTGGGCAGATGGTCTGCAAGATAATATTCCAGAAAAAGTGCGGCCCGTGCCACCACTCGGTATCGAACTGAGTGATAGTGATAAGAAAGAACTGTTGAGCGGGGTAGATGTGCTTCGCGAGTCAGTGAAGCAGTTAAGACAGCGGGATGATGTTTATACCGTCGAATTGTTACCTGATGTCGAGATCTTTCTTAGAGCGGTGACGCAGGGAATCAAATATCGCGAACTGTTTTCTGCTCGTGATGTTAAGAATGCAGCGAAGGTTCTCGCAGAAGGACAAAAACGGGCGGACGCGTTGTTGAAGGGTGAGGCACCGTGGACATCCCAAAAAGGATTGGTGGTGCGTGGCTTTCGCTCCCGTATTGATCGCACCGTTCAGCCTTACGGTCTCGTGATCCCGGATTCGTATACAGATAGGGGTAAAACGCGATACCGTCTTGATCTGTGGTTTCATGGTCGGGGTGAACGATCCAGTGAATCGGTCTTCATTGCCGAACGCATGAGTCGTATCGGTCGTTTTGCTCCTCAAGACACGATTGTTCTGCACCCCTATGGTCGCTACAGCAACGCCTTCAAGTTTGCTGGCGAAGTTGATGTATTAGAGGCGTTGGAACATGCACGCAGGCACTACAGGATTGATGAAGACCGAGTTGCTGTGCGGGGATTTTCAATGGGCGGTGCTGGTTGTTGGCAAATGGCCGTTCACTATCCTGACCTGTTTTTTGCAGCTAACCCTGGAGCCGGTTTTTCTGAAACTCCTGAGTTTCTCCGCTTCTTTCAAAAGGAAACTCTTGCACCTACTGAATTTGAGCGAAAGCTTTGGAGGATGTATGACTGTCCCGGCTACGCCGACAATCTGTTTCAATTACCCGTGGTTGCTTATAGCGGTGAGTTGGATATTCAAAAACAAGCTGCTGATGTCATGGAAACAGCGCTTGCTGAGCGAAGCTTGAAACTTACTCACATTATTGGTGCTGAGACCAAGCATACGATTAACCCGCCTTCAATGAAAATCATCGAAGAAAAGATGGATCGCTTAGCGGAAGTCGGGCGTCCAAAGTTGCCAACTGAATTGCATTTTGCCACGTTCACTCTTAAATATGATCGGTTGCATTGGTTGACTGTGACTGGGCTGAATCAGCATTGGGAACAGGCCACGGTGCATGCCAAGTTACTTCCTCATAGCAATGCTATTGAAGTCACAACACAAGGAGTTACCAGTTTGCGATTTTCGATCCCAACCGGTCGGAGCCCCTTTCGCCCTGATCAACCTGTGTCGATTGTCTTTTCCGAATCAAAGCAGGGGCACGTCCTTACCTCGCAACCGGAGACTGACGGTTCGTGGCATTGCGAACTGTATCAACAGGCCGGGGTTTGGTATTTGGGACGGCAGCAATCACAAGGTTTGCAAAAGCAGCACAATTTGCAAGGCCCGATAGATGACGCTTTTATGGACTCCTTTATCATTGTTCGGCCGACTGGCAAGCCGCGGCAGAAATTGGTGGGCACTTGGACAAAACACGAGCTGGAACGTCTGGTCACTGAATGGAGGCGACATTTCCGAGGTGATGCAGTGGTTAAAGATGATACTGATATCACCCAACAGGATTTGGCGAACAATCACTTGATCCTGTTTGGTGATTCTCAAAGTAATGCAGTTATCAAGTCGGTGATAGAAAAACTACCGTTGGAGTGGAACGACGAGCAGATCAGCCTCGGAGAGCGAAAATTCGACTCCGACCATCATATTCCGGCAATGATCTATCCCAATCCAGCTAATCCAACCCGATACGTGGTGCTCAATAGCGGTTTCACTTATCGAGACTACGCTTATCTAAACAACGCACGTCAGGTTCCAAAGCTACCCGATTGGGCAATTATTGACTTGAGAACACCGCCAGATTCTTTGTGGCCGGGAAAGATTACAGCTGCGGATTTCTTTGATGAGCGGTGGCAAATCAAGCATTGAAGGCATGGGCGATTCATGCATTTCAATGGTGATTCGTTAGCGTGTTGTAATAGCTGTTGATCAAATTTACGGTGTGATCGGTAATGTCACTGCGATGGTGCGTTGATTACCATCAGTGCATGGCATGTCTGTGCAGTGATGTTCTTTGACAACACCAGAGATGTATCGCAGGCAGAGCGGCCTTGCTGTCTGCGGTAACGAACGGTCACGACACCAAGTTGCATAAACCGAAAACGCTAGACCAGCAGACCGGGCAGTATTTCAGTGCTATCAGCGAAGCGGCTTGTTTTTGCATCAAACGTATTCAGCAAGCCAGCATATAAGTTGGCAAGGGGCGTATCCCGTCCGTACTGCAAATGTTGACCTGTTGCGAGTTTGCCGCCGCCACTGCCAGCCACTAGGATTGGAAGATTATGTGGGTTGTGGCTATTTCCATCTCGCAAGCCAGAACCATACAGAATCATGGAATTATCGAGCACAGTTCCCTCGCGTTCCTGCATTCCAGCAAGCTTTTCCAACAGGTAAGCATACTGTTGGATGTGCCACACGTTGATTAATTGGTACTGCCGCAGCTTGTCTTCATCGTTCTGGTGATGCGACGTATCGTGGTGACCGCCAGTGACACCATCTAGAAATGAGAAGTTGCGGCCACTCACGGCGTTTCCAAACATGAATGTACAGACTCGAGTCGTATCTGTCTGGAAAGCCAAAGCGATCATGTCCAGCATCAGCTGCACTTGTTCAGAGTACTGATCGGGAGCATCATCCTTGGGTCGGTCGTCAGGATTAAGCTCAATCAGTGGTCGCCAATTTTTGATTCCGCCTGACTGTTGATTCTGAAGGCGCTTCTCGATGGCTCGTACTGATTGCAGATATTCATCCATCCGCTGCCGATCAGACGCTCCGAGTTTCTGTTTCAATTCTTGGGCATCTGTCAGCACACGATCTAGCAGCAGGCGATCACGTTTGAGTGTTGTTTTTTTTGGATGCGATGCACGGAATAGACGTTCGAAGACCATCGTTGGATTCAGCTCCCGCGCCAGAGGACTGGTGGGGCCAGACCAGGCAATGTGTGATCCATAAACGCGGGTGTAGCCAACATTTGTATCCACGCCTGTGGTGACGGGGTCGATACCCAATTCAAGCGAGGGTATCGGAGTCTCTTTGCCGGAGTGGTTTGCAGCAACTTGGTCCATGGAAAGACCGTTGCAGTTCAGGTCGATGCCAAGTGATTTATTGATGGTTGTGCAGGTAAGAAAACCTGATGTTTTAACATAATGACCATCCCCAATATTGCTCCCCTGATTCCACAGATTGGTCAGCACAAGCAACTGCTCTTTGAGTTTTCCCAAAGGCTGCAGCGTAGGTGAAAGTTCGTAGTCACTTCCGGTTTCTGTTGGGGTCCATTTATCCTGACGGACACCATTGGGAACAAACAGCGCGGCCATTCGAATGGGAGCATCCGAGTGGTTGACATCACCCCTTTCCGAAGCCCTTGTCTTTGTGGGTGTCATCGCTTCCAACCACGGCAACGCTAATGCTGCTCCGGTGCCTCGGAGAAGGCTTCGTCTCGTCAGTGGATGACGCCAACGGGACAGTTGAGGAAGATAATTGGCCATGGGGAATCTCAGTTGGTTGGTGGTGTCACCTGTTTATATCGAAACGGAACACTTTTTACGATCTCGACGATTAATGTTTGGCTTCGGTAATCGTCCTTCGCCAGCGCTTCAACAATCGAATCGATCACACAATTGTCTTCACCCGTTAAGCTACGGCCGAGTGAGTAACCTAATATTTTACGCGTCAGATTACGGAGAAANNAATGCTGCTCCGGTGCCTCGGAGAAGGCTTCGTCTCGTCAGTGGATGACGCCAACGGGACAGTTGAGGAAGATAATTGGCCATAGGGAATCTCAGTTGGTTGGTGGTGTCACCTGTTTATATCGAAACGGAACACTTTTTACGATCTCCACGATTAATGTTTGGCTTCGGTAATCGTCCTTCGCCAGCGCTTCAACAATCGAATCGATCACACAATTGTCTTCACCCGTTAAGCTACGGCCGAGTGAGTAACCTAATATTTTACGCGTCAGATTACGGAGAAAGTTTTCTTTCCGCTTCAGTAACCAAAGTTTCAGTTCATCCGAACCGTTGAAGTGTGTTCCATCAGGCAGGGTACCTGATGCATCAATCGAGACACCATTGTTTTGGGTGCGGTGGCTCCCCAGTACATCATAATTTTCCAAGCCAAAGCCGAGTGGATCCATCATGTTATGGCATGATGCACACTGGGGATCGGAACGGTGAGCTTCCAATTGGGCACGCAGTGAGGTGAATTCTCCTAAGGCACTAGGTGTTTCGTTCAGTGCTGGTACATCCGCGGGTGGTGGGGGTGGTGGCGTGCCCAGCATGGTTTCTAGGATCCACTTGCCACGAAGAACAGGGCTGGTTCGGTGTGGTAAAGAGCTTACGGCCAACACTGCGCCCATCCCCAGCAAACCTCCACGTCGATCACTTTCTTTCAGTTCAACCCGCTTCGGCTGTTCGCGGAACTCACCTTGTACTCCATAGTGGTTGGCCAATCGACGATTCACATACGTAAAATCTGAATCAATCAGGTTCAATAGCGAGCGATTATCAGATAGCAGGTCCTCAAAGAAGAAGATGGGCTCATACTTCATTCCACCTTCCAATTCGGAATCGTAACTTGGGGCAACGGAGGGATCTGGTTTGAACTCTCGACCGAGTGCGCGAGTCCCCAGCCACTGTTCAATGAAGCTTGTTGCGAAACCACGCACTTTCGAATCCCGGCGCAATCCCCTTGAGTCCACCTCGCTTCGAAGCATCCGTTTTACTTGTGTGGTGAGTACATCAAGATCGTGCAGTTTCTGCTCATCCGCTAGTTTCATCAATTCCTGATCAGGCATGGATGCCCACAGAAAGTAAGACAACCGTGAGGCCATTTCGTGATGTGACACGAGGGTTTGTTCGCCGGGTGTACTTGGCTGCTCGTACAGAAAGATGAATTTTGGTGAAACCATGGCGGCAACCAGAGCGAATTCGACTGCGCTGTCATAGGACTCGTCTACGGCAAAAGCCTGATCAAATAATGCAGCGTACTCATCAATTTCGTTTTCGTTGACCGGCCGACGAAATGCTCGTGGCAGAAAATTTTCCAGGACTATACGTGCTGACTGGTTCGGTGTCCGTTCGTCGTTGGGAGCAGCCACAATGATCCGTTCCCGATCGGCTGGATCTTTCAGTGCGTGGCCGATGGCTGACTTGGCTGCCTGAAGATACTTCTCTGCATAGATGGGTGATATGAATAAGGTTTCAGCTGCATTGTCAAAACCTTCTCCACCAGCACCATCGTTTGGCAAGGCGTGCCCCGCATTGATCGGAATCCCCAGCAGATCGCGCACTGTGTTAGCATACTCGGTACGGTTCATACGCCGAATCATGGGCTGACCCGGCGTCACGCCATCGTCGCACAGGTGCTTGGAAAGTGTGCTTTGGATCCAGCGAACGAAGTTTGTCCTTGTTTCGGTTTCAGGCATTTTGCTGCCTGCTGGTGGCATTTGCCTTTCGCTTACCCGAGCCGCAATTTTGGTCCAATCGGTAACAGCTTTTGTGATGTCGTCCGTCTTGGAGAATGTGCTCAAATCCAGTCCAGATTCAGCTTCTTCGGCGTTGTGACATTCCAGGCAATGATCTCGCAAGAATGCAACGACCGCTGAATCTGTCATGACAACTTTTTCATCAGCCCTTGTTAACTGTGTTTGTGTCATCATTCCCACCAGCGTAGCCAGTAGAATTGTTAACGCGAACTTTGTTGAACGCGAGTTCATATGAATGGCGAGTGTGAAGGGTAGGGCAGGGAGGCCTAGGACCGAGGAGAGACCGGGAAATCATGCCTGCATTGGTGAGGTAACCACAGCAGAGGATCACGATAGTGGGGTGTCCCTAGTAAGGGACGACTTCCTTCATTGTAACCAGATTTCGAAATCATTTCATTTGCTGCGGCTGTCGGATCAGCCTGATGAAGGGACTTATCTTGTTGACCATTTGAAATTTTCGATATTCAATTTACCCAACTATCATCAGATGGGTCAGAGTTGTCTCGATTCACCTTCATCGAAAACGATCAACTTTTCGGGCCATCTCAACGCGGCAAGTTTGAGCGTGAACCTGTTTGTTCGGCCCTGCCTTCGCTCAGTCCAGCGTTTACCTACACCATAGTCAACGCAAAATGTGGAATGGTTGCCCCGAGGTGTCCCATCAGGAATGGAGTAATGTCCAAATACACAAAATGTTTCGTTGTAGTTATTCCACCACTGAACGCGCTGTTCATGTCTCGTCTTGCCGCTTGCAAAAAAAGGAGAGGGAACACGTTCTTCTGGGCCTGATGTCAGCCGTCTGACAGGATTCTGGTTTTGGTGCTCCAGCGAAATATCGACTTCGTCCAAAGAAGAATTTCCAGCCCGTTTTTCGATGAGAGCCTCATGCTTTTCTTTGAGGGCGACCACGCTTTTTGCTTCTGTAAGTGACTTCATCATTGGTGAATGCCAACAAGCATGGATAACACGCAGGTCCTCACGCTCCAGCGCAATGGGCAGGGTGTTGAAAAAATCGAGTATGCCATCACGATTCTTGTCGTTGGCGAGGGCCTGTGGAACGATGTATCCGTTATCAGCGAATTCTTCTCCGTAGAACCATCCGTTGTCATATTTTCGTTGATGAAGCAGGATATTCAGTTCATGATTTCCTAGTACGCACTGTGCACGCTGTGCTTTCGTGAGTTTCTGGACAAGTTTGACAACGGACAGGCTATCTGGTCCACGATCCGTAAGGTCACCAACGAAGACTAGCTTGCGATCGTGTGGATGAAATCCGTGTTGATCGTATCCGAGATGATTCATCAGTGAGAGCAATGGAGCAATTTCACCATGGACGTCACCGACGATATCGAGTGGGCCAGATAACAAGGGAGCGAGCAGACTGTGCGTCACGATTTCATGTCCGTGCGAAGTGTAAAAAATCTTGGTGCTCTGATACGCTGACGGGCAAGATATCATCCGAAAATGTCAGGCTCATTTCTTATTAGCAGTATCAGTATTGTCTGCAGTCGAACTGAAGCTTGATCCAGGGCCAAAAGCGATTTTTCGATAGTGATCCCCCTCTTTTCGGATGATATCCCGCCAACCATCAATCCAGACGACTCGGGCTTCTCCCTCGACAATTTTCCAGTGGCCCGTGGCATTGGGGACATGACTCTTGGTAGCGGAAAGATCAGCATTGAGTGTCATCACAAATTTTGGCTTTCCACCCGACGCCGGGCGTCCGATGTCCCATGATCCGATGAATTCATTGGTGCTGCCGGGTGCATCTTTACGTTGGAAGCCATCTTCAATGCGATAAAGATAACCAGCGGTGCGGACAATGAATGCATTACTGTCCACCGCAGGTGTGGCCATCAGCTGCTGCGTCGTCAGGGAATTCTCAGCCACTTTTTGGAACTTGCGGCCTGGTCGAATGATCGTGCAGTGGGCGTCTTCGTTAAAAAGGTAGATTCGGTCTTTGGTATGAATTGGAGTGGAAGAGTACTGGCCTGGTAATCTCTGCTTCCACACCTCATCACCAGTTTCTGCTTCCAGGCAGGTCATGATTCCTTCGCGGTTGACCACATAGAGAAGATCTTTGATGAGCAGCGGAGTGCATCGGGCGGGCATGCCCTGGGTTACCTTCCACGTCACATGCGTATCGGTGACATCGCCTTTACCGTCACTACGGATGGCCCATAATTCTGGGTAGTCACGGTCGACAATGGTGAACACCATCCCATCGCCGCCAATTGGCCGAGGAAAAATCGACCATCCTTTGTGTCGAACACGCCAGATTTCCTGACCCTTGAGGTCATAGGCATAGATTCCCTGCCCGGCCGCGCAGATCATCTGTTTGCCTGCGCTTGTTTCGACCAGACCGGGCGTACTGTATGCCTTTCGCTGATTGACGGGTACATCCGAGTAATCGAAGGAACGTTCCGTTCGCCATACTGTTTTTCCGTCTATTTTCGAAAGGGCAATGATGTATTGAACATCACGTCCATCCACATTAAAAACCAGATGGTCACCAACAATCGTTGGCGAGCTAGCCGGCCCAGCATTCGTTTCATGATCACATTTCAGATCACGACGAGTCCACAGAATTTTGGCTGTCGTGGAATCAAGACATGCCGTCCCATAAGTGCCGAAATGGATGAACACACACCCATCTTTGACGACTGGCGTTGGAGTCGCATAGGTATTGGCAGTGCTGATTTTTTGTGGTTTGCTGACGTCGAAAACTTTTTGATCGTGGATGATCTTACCTGTGACCTTGTTCACACAGACAGCGAATAGCTGACTTCCATCAGGTGTGGAAGTTGTCATCCAGATTCGCTTGCCATCGATGACGGGAGAAGACCAGCCCCGGCCATGAATCGCCGTCTTCCAGGCTATACCCTCAGTGTCAGTCCACTTCAGCGGCAAATTGTCCGACCCTGTGCGATTCGTGCCATGCGGACCAAGAAACTGCCACCATTCAGGTTCGTGGGCTTGCGAAGTGGTTACGCCCCACAAGCTTAAAATTGTCAAAATGAGAATCCGCATAACTGCAACCTCGCGAGCTGTTGTTTGATCGAAGAATTGTAACGCAACTGGTTGTTGATCTACGATTACGCCCTTGAATGACCTCGATCTGAGTCATTTACTCGAAGGTTTCAGCGCTGCAAGGGGCAATTTGTAGCGTGAGCAAACGATTGCTCCTTTGGCTGTCATTAGGGTAAGGCGAGGATAATTGCCTAGTACCATCGGCTTTTTCTTGATGGACTCTGTGCCAGATCCTGAGCTTATTGCAATCTAGGTTTCATTTTCTTCAGCCAATCTGGCCATGTCGTATTCTTGAACTTATTGAGTTTCTGCGGTTGGTCCGCGTCAATGACGTTCCATAGCGCAATGCCCCGTCTGACCAGAGGTGCTTCTTTGTCTGGAAGTTGATTGCTCAACTGCGATTTGATCGCGGCGTATGCTGAGTCACCTGCTAGATTTTTCCATTCGTTCGGATCGGTGGAGTGATCGTACAATTCTTCACCACCGTCAAAATAACGTATGTATCGGTAGCGATCATCACGCACGGTATAGTTGCCGCGCCCCCACGTCGTTATCGCGGGTGTATCGATGGACTTGTCAGGTTGTGTTAGCAGGTCTGCGAGACTCTGACCATCAACGTATTGAGGAACGTTCAGATTGCACAAATCACCAAGTGTTCGATAGATGTTGATCAGCGATACCGCTTCATTGGAGGAGCGATTTTCCGGAGCGTTCCGCTGACGTGTGTCCATCAACAGGAACGGAACACGGGTCGACTCCTCCCACAATGAGAACTTTCGAAAGCTGCGTTTTTCACCTTGGTGGTAGCCGTGGTCAGACCACAGAACAACGATGGTATTATGCGCGTGTGGACTTGCATCCAGAGCGTCGAGCAAACGGCCAACGTTGTAGTCAGCCCACGAAATGCAAGCCAGATAAGAACGGTGAACGCGCTGCCAAGCTTCCGCTTTACGAAACTTGTGATCATCGCCCAGTTTTACCATCGACCTACCGACCCACGGTATGTCTGTTAAATCTTTGGCTTCAATGGCTGGTTCCTCAATCTGATCCGCCTG
>DOPG01000127.1:0-3557 GCA_003513555.1 Rhodopirellula sp.
AGGTGCGAGCTGACATCGACGTCGCTAGGCACGACTTCGCTGTAGCGGGGTTCGAGCAGAACATCATCGAAAGTGACAGCGAGATCGCCAATTTTATCTGCCGACATGCGTCGAAATCCACTTACATGGGGTGAAAGGGTAAAGCTGGCGATTATGCCCCATTCTTGCCTTGTGTAGTAGACGGCATGCCTTGTTCTTCCCGAACTTTGGTGTGACTCACGGACTTTCCGGTCAAGGTTGCTCGAGGATGATCCCATCAACATTGCGACATGCGGGGCAGAGTTGAACGCTTTTGCGTCAGCGGCTTAAAAGATTGGCACGAGATCGATCGCGCCGGGCGGAGCTTTTTCGTGAAGCGAGTGGCAGGCGTCAAGCAAAGTGGGCTGTCTGCTGGATTGACGCTTCAACCAGACGTTAGGTCATTGGGGCGAGTCCAGCCGATTCGGGCGAGCAGGACATTGCCCCGTGCATTTCGTTTCGGTATCCACTCACCTACCGTGACCCACGATTCCATTGGGCTGGCATTGGTAATATTGAAATTACCCATCAGCGCGACTGACTCTGGTTCAGTGATGCCATCACCCACCATTGGAAGGGCAGTCTGTTCGCTTTCACGGATCAGCACCCGTCGGTCAGGGTCGACTCGCGCCACCCACAGCGGAGATCGCCAGCGAATGACATTTTTGTTGGCGGCGTCTTGTCGCGTGTAAACAAGATACAACGCGTCGTCTCGCGTGAGCCAATGCTGTTGCGTTGTCGACATGCCGATCTCTGTTCCATCATCCCAACACCATGCTTGTTGGGTTCCGTAATCGATCCCATCTTTGCTGACGGCGACATAACCATGGCCATCTTCGGCTCGGATTGTCATCAGAAACTGATTTTGAAACCTTGTGACTGAGGGCTCCAGGAGTCCTCGACCGGCAGAATTCTTCAGTGGCTTGCCCACTTCAGCAACGCGCAGTGTTTCGCCGTCAAACGTGCAGCGAACGCCCGCAACCATGCGGTTCTTTGATTCGGGACCGAAGGTGAAAGACATCATGATGTCACCATTGGGCATGACGACACGCTGACCGCAGTTGTTGGAATAGATGAAGCCGCCGCGGGGGTCATCCCACATCAGTTTTTTTCGCTCTGACCATGAGCCATCGCGGCTTCGGACGGCATAGAGAGGGAAGCGTGCCAGTTGGTCTTTTGTTGCGAATTTCGGACCGCGATAAAAGACAACATGCCCCAACGCTAGCGTGGTGTCGGTCGGCGGATGGTATTGGGGAGTGACATCGCATACCCCGGCCCGCAGTCCTTCGTTGCCATCAACTGGATCGCGTCCCATGGATTTAATCGGCGCTGGATCAGTCCAAGTTTTTCCCATGTCGGTTGATTCACTTGAGTGAACCTGTCCAAAGTAATCGGAACCTCCGATTTCCTGAAGCAACATTAACGCATGAGTGCGTTTGTCTTTGGATTTGGGATTGAGTGGTAGCATGCAGGCGCGAGGGTGAAACCAGGTCGTGCCCTTGCCATCACGATTTTTCCAAAGTGTCTGTTGGGTGATTGATTTGATCAGGGACTGTGGGCTGGTTGAATTCCTGTCTTGGGATTCTTCATGTGCTGTTGCAGGTAATCTTTTGGCAGCCAGAGATGTTCCTGCGATTGCGATTGAGCTTAATGCTTGTCGTCGTGTAATCAATTTGCTCGCCGTCAAAGCTGGGTTAACGCTTGAGGTGATCGGCTTAATGTTGGCTAAGACACGTCGTGTCACAGTTCAATGCTCCAAGTAGCAGATGCTTGCATCGCCGATCGCTGTCGCTGATTCGGGCTGAGAATGGTGTGCAGGTCAGTTCGTCTCATTCACTGACACGGAGTTGCTGGGTTGCAATCATTCTACCAGCCCAGCACATAAGCAAAAATCAGCGGAGCAACGATCGACGCATCGCTTTGGATCATGAACTTTGGTGCTGATTCAGAAAGTTTGTACCACGTGATTTTTTCGTTGGGAACAGCGCCGCTGTAGCCGCCATAGCTGGTCACTGCATCACTGATCTGACAGAAGTAGTTCCAGAATGGCACGTCTTGTTTGAGGTCCTGGATTAACATCGGTACCACGCAGATCGGAAAGTCGCCTGCGATGCCGCCACCAATTTGAAAGAAGCCAACTGGCCCTTCGCTGGCCTGTTCCTGATACCACTTTGCCAGGCGTTCCATTTGCGTGGTGCCCGTCACGAATGCTTGATGATTTGGTACTACGCCCTCGATGACTCGAGCAGTGTAAATGTTTCCGAGCGTCGAATCTTCAAATCCAGGAACAAAGACGGGGATTTCCATGTCTTTGGCGGCAGCAAGCCAGCTGTGTTCTCGTGGGATCTGGTAATGCTGCACAAGGTCTTCGTCAGCAAGCAGGTCGAACATATAGTCCACGGGGAAACGCGGGGTTCCTGCTTGAGCTGCTTCTTGCCAGCGAGTCAGTAGGCGACCTTCGATATGTCGCATCACCGTTTCCGGAATACAAGTGTCCGTCACACGATTGAAACCGGCGTCGCGGAGTTTGGTTTCATCTGCGGCGGAAAGAGCACGCCAATTTTCAACGATGCGATATTCGTTGTTTGCAACCAGATTAAAAATGTCTTCTTCAAGATTGGCGGCTGTGCATGTGATGGCGTGCACTTTCCCCTGTCTGATCATTTCTGCCAAAGAGATGCCTAGTTCGCCGGTGCTCATTGCACCTGCTAACGTGACCATCATTCGACCATTCTCCGAGTCAGAGACAAAGTCGCGATAGGAACGGGCTGCGGCAACCAGCTCTCGGGCATTGAAGTGGCGAAAGTGAGTTTCAAGGAAATCAGATACGTTCATGAACTGTTTTGTCGAAATCGAGAGGTGGGTCAGCTGAGTTGAAAATGCGAGGCAACGCAGAAATTCGCATGTCTGGGCCAAACGCCAAAAGATGTAACGATACAGCAGCCGTCGCTCGCGGGGAGTTGAATCGGATCAATCAGCTGGCGTAAGTCGAGAGTTTGTGCAAATTATGGCTTGCTCACGAAAAGCCTCGTGTGACGGCCGAGGTGGGGCTGAGTCATGGTTCAGGCCTCTGGTGGTTTCTCGATCGCTTGTCAGCTGCTGGGTGCTGAGCTCTTAGAATGGGGAACTAAGAAGACTGAGTCTTTCTAAAGATGAGCATTTGGGAACCGCAGAGAGAGACGTTTTGGGTAGGAGGGAGCGGTGATGCGATTTTCTTCACCAGCTTTCTTGTCGCGTGGTTGGCCGCGCTGTTTTGAGAGCGGCACATGGCCCGCGTTGGTATTAACGGGGGTGTCGATGATTGTTTGGGCACATATTTCGAGATAGGTTCCGAAAGCAGAGGATTTTTTGAAAGGTGCGGTGAATTCGACTTTTTCGCGCCACGAGCGGCTGGGGACATTCGGGGGGGATTTCAAATTTTTTTCTCTCCACTGGATTTCTTTGTTGCCGTGGGATCCAACAAGGGAGTGCTTTGTTCCCTTGGAGGAAAAAAATTGAAAAAAAATTGCGTTGTGTGCTCTGGCTGCAGGCTTGTCGTG
>DOPG01000127.1:3613-15997 GCA_003513555.1 Rhodopirellula sp.
TCGACTTTTTCGCGCCACGAGCGGCCGGGGACATTCGGGGGGGATTTCAAATTTTTTTCTCTTCACTGGATTTCTTTGTTGCCGTGAGGTCAAATAAGGGATGTTTTTGCTCCCTTGGAGAAAAAAAATTGAAAAAAAATTGCGTTGCGTGCTCTGGCTGCAGGCTTGTCGTGCTCGGCGGCTTCGGAAGTCAATCGGATCCCCTGAAAAGCCGTTGTTAACTAGCCAGTGCATTATTCGGGCCAGATCTTGAAAGTGCCCTTTTCGTAAATTGGGTGATCTGTTAATTTTTCTGCGTGATCATCGGCCCAATGTTGCGTTCTTCGTCTTTCTTTACTCCCATTTCTCCCGTCCGCTGCCCCGCAGTGCCGCGACAGGAATCGGTAGAACTGTGTCCTCCCCGCTCAGCAGTAACCTTCGAGCGACAGGTGTGCGCTGAACTTATAAACATTGCCGCTGTTCCGGTCAGCGTTACTTAACGCTGACCCGTACGAACCAATTGGCCTTCCACGGAGTTTTCCCAAACGATGGCAACCACGAGTCAACGTCGACTTGAGCCGACTACCGTCCGACACTTCGGAACCGGTCTCGGCACTTTCGAGCTACCCGATCTTACAGCTCTACAGACTGTTTCCTACGCAGCCTTTTTGCAGGCCGATGCTGATTCGAAGCAGCGGAAAGCACACGGCTTGGAATCAGTTCTCCGCGAGATTTTCCCAATCAGCAGTTACGATGGGAACACGACTCTTGAGTATCTGCATTACGAACTCGGGAAGCCTCGCTATACGAGTCAGGAGTGTCGCCAACTAAGGTTGACTTACGGGCGTCCGTTGCGAATCTGGCTCCGGTTGAATCGAGAAGAGCCACACGAGGAGGAAGTCTACTTGGGCGACCTTCCGATCATGATGGGCGGCGGTGAATTCATCATTAACGGAGCTGAGCGTGTTGTTGTCAGCCAGTTGCATCGCAGTCCGGGTGTTGACTTCGTTCTTGAGCAGGACACGACGACCGACCGCAAGCTTCCGAGTTGCCGAGTAATTCCAGAGCGTGGTTCTTGGATTGAGGTCAATGTCACCAAGAAAGACGCGCTTACGGTTCGCATCGACCAGAGTGGCAAGTTTGCTGCCACGACGTTGTTGCGAGCAATGGATCCAAGTCTTTCGACTGATGCTGATCTGCTGAATGCGTTTTACGAAACAGGAACAATCAAGCTTAGCGGTGGTCGCAGTGCTGCGAAAATCGAAGGCATGATTGCCGTAGACGATGTCGTCTACCCAAGCGATTCGGAGCGAGCTGGTGAAATTATCGTAGAAGCTGGGCATCGTATCACGAAGGATGTCTCCGAGACCATTTGCACTGCAGGTGTAAAGAGCATCGATGCGATGGACTCGCCAAAAATTCCGTTGATCTTTAACACGCTTGCAGAGGACAACACCGCCAGTCACGAGGAAGCGTTGCTGAGGATTTATCAGCGTCTTCGTCCCGGTAATCCGCCGCAGTTGGAGAAAGCGAGAACGCTCTTCACCGAGAAGTTCTACGATGAGAATCGCTATCGCCTTGGCAAAGTCGGTCGTTTCCGTCTTAATCGGAAGTTGGCGTTGGATGCCAAGGAAACCGAGATGACGCTTCGTCCCGACGACATGATTTCTGCCATCCGGTATCTGATCGATCTTTTCGATACGGATAGCGAAGCTGAAATCGATGACATCGACCACCTTGGTAACCGTCGTTTGCGAACCATCGATGAGCTCGCAAGCGAAGAGTTGCGTAAAGGCTTCTTGAAACTTCGACGCACGGTTCAGGAGCGAATGAGCATCAAGGATGCGACAGACATGACTCCTCGCTCTTTGATCAACCCAAAGAGTGTTTCGGCTGCCATCGACTACTTCTTTGGGCGTGGTGAACTCTCGCAGGTGGTTGACCAGACCAATCCGCTGAGTCAGTTGACACACGAACGCCGACTTTCAGCATTGGGGCCGGGAGGTTTGAATCGTAAGCGTGCGGGCTTCGAAGTCCGCGATGTGCACATTTCCCACTATGGTCGAATTTGCCCGATTGAGACACCTGAGGGTACCAACATTGGTCTGATCAGTTCGTTGGCAATTTACGCTGGCGTTGATGACTATGGTTTCCTGATTACTCCCTACCGGCGAATCAAGGGTGGGAAAGTTACGGAGGAAACCGTTTGGTTGCGTGCTGATGAGGAAAGCGAATCCTACGTTGCTCCAGCCGATACCGAGGTCAATAACGGCGATCTCGTTGCAGGCCCCAACATGATTGCACGTTTTCGCAGCGACTTCGAAATTGTCCAACCGGAACAGGTTGATTACATGGACGTTGCTCCAGCTCAAATGGTTGGTGTCTCCGCCGGTTTGATCCCTTTCCTCGAGCACGACGATGCGAACCGCGCTCTGATGGGATCAAACATGCAGCGGCAAGCTGTGCCGTTGTTGGTTGCTGAACCACCAATCGTGGGAACTGGGATGGAACGCGAAGTCGCTCGCAACAGTGCGATGGTTGTTCGAGCACGACGAAAAGGTACCGTGACCTATTGTGATTCAACGCGAATCGAAATCGGTAGTGATCACTACGACATGAAAAAATATCAGGGCCTCAATGAGCGTACCTGTCTCAATCAACGACCGATCATCAAATTGGGTGATAAGGTCGAGCGGAATCAGATCATTGCTGATGGTGCGGCCACTCGAAAAGGCGAGCTCGCATTGGGAAGAAACGTCCTCGTAGGGTTCATGTCCTTTGATGGGTTCAACTATGAGGATGCGATCATCATCAGTGAAGAGTTGGTGAGGAACGACACCTATACCTCGATCCACATCGAAGACTTCGATGTGGAAATACGCGAAACCAAATTGGGTCGAGAAGAGTTCACGAGGGACATCCCCAATGTTTCGGAAAAAGCTCTTCGTAACCTCGATGACACTGGAATTGTTCAGGTCGGAACCTATGTCAAACCTGGTGACATCCTGGTTGGCAAAGTCAGCCCGAAGAGCAAGACCGAATTGACTCCCGAAGAGAAACTGCTGCATGCCATTTTTGGACGTGCCGGTGAGGATGTGAAGAACGATTCACTGGAGGTTCCGTCCGGGATTGAAGGGATCGTCATTGATACGCAGAAATTCTCGCGTCGAATGAGCCTTTCAGAAGATGAGCGAAAGATCTTTGAGAAAGAGTTGAAAGATGTCGAGACGGAAGGCAATGTTGAGATTGCGAGCACGTTTGAGGCATTGATCACCGAGCTCGAGGAAGCCGCGGGCGTTAAGTTTAAAGATGCGACCGGAACGCCTCTGGCCGACGGTCAGGATCCAAAGTTCGTTGCTGAGCGAGCCTGTTCATTCCGCTTTGAGCACATCCTTGATCAAGTCAAGGATGGGGCAAAGCAGAAAGAGGTTGAGCGTATTTACGCTCAGCAGTGGGCCAACGTCGAATTGTCCATTGATGGTCGTGACCGAAAACTGAACAGCATGAAACGCGGCGACGAGCTTCGCAGTGGTGTGTTGCAGATGGTCAAGGTTTACATCGCAACCAAGCGTGTCATCAGTGTTGGTGACAAGATGGCTGGACGTCACGGTAACAAGGGTGTGATCGCGAAGATCCTTCCGATTGAAGATATGCCGTTCCTGCCGGACGGAACACCGATTCAAATCATGTTGAATCCTCTTGGGGTTCCGAGTCGTATGAACGTCGGTCAGATCCTCGAAACGCATCTAGGTTGGGCTGGTGCCAAACTCGGTTTTCAGGCGATTACGCCCGTATTCGATGGTGCGACCGAAAGTGACATCAACAAATGTCTTGATGAGGCTGGGTTACCCGCGCACGGTAAGATTCGCCTCCGTGATGGTCGTACCGGTCGGCCGATGGAGCAGGAAACAACTGTTGGTTACATCTACATGTTGAAACTGCACCACCTTGTCGACGACAAAGTTCATGCAAGAAGTACCGGTCCATACTCGCTCATCACTCAACAGCCTCTTGGTGGCAAAGCTCGCTTCGGTGGACAACGCTTCGGAGAGATGGAGGTTTGGGCGTTGGAGGCATATGGTGCCGCCTACATCCTGCAAGAACTCTTGACCGTCAAGAGTGATGACGTTGAAGGACGTACCAAAATCTATGAGTCGATGGTCAAGGGAGAGAACACGCTGGAGGCGGGAACGCCAGCCAGTTTCGATGTTTTGACCAACGAGATTCGGGGTCTTGCACTCAATATGCAGCTTGAGAAACGACCTATCTAGGTCAGCCGCATCGGTTGCAAAACCCACCCGTAAATCAGGTTTTCAGAAAAATTGCCACGACTAGGGCAGAGCGAAAAATGAATCGTTTTCAGCACGATTTGCCCTAGTCAGATATCACGCCAGAAGAGTCTCAGTCACGGAAACGGCCGCCACAGGCCGACCAGGAGCACAACAATATGTCGATTGGCGAAACCAACAGCTACGATCGCATTAACGATTACGCATCGGTTCGGATTTCACTGGCTCGTCCCCAGGACATCAAGAGTTGGTCATTCGGGGAAGTCAAAAAACCCGAAACAATTAACTACCGAACCTATCGTCCCGAGAAGGATGGTCTTTTCTGCGAACGCATTTTCGGACCTGAGAAGGACTGGGAGTGTGCTTGTGGCAAGTACCGCGGAATGAAGTATAAGGGCATGATTTGCGATCGCTGTGGTGTGAAAGTCACCCACAGTCGTGTTCGTCGCAAGCGAATGGGGCATATCGAACTCGCTGCCCCTGTGGTCCATATCTGGTTCTTCAAGGCCATGCCCTCACGCCTTGGGAATCTGCTGAATATGAAGACCAGTTCACTTGAGAAAGTGATCTACTTCCAGGACTACGTTGTGATCGATCCGGGCACCACGGAGCTTGAGGCAGAGCAGTTACTCACCGAAGAAGAGTATCGTGCTGCCAGAACTCAATATGGTGAGGGCAGTTTCGAGGCCGACATGGGAGCGGAGGCTGTTCGGAAATTGCTCAACAAGCTTGATTTGGTCAAGCTGTCCGAAGATTTGCGAATCGAACTTGACGAGACCGGCTCGAAGCAGAAGAAGAAAGACCTGATCAACCGACTCAAAATCGTTGAGTCGATTCGCGACAGTGACAATCGTCCTGAGTGGATGGTGCTCGACGTGATCCCGGTGATTCCACCGGACTTGCGTCCTCTGGTTTTGCTGGATAGCGGTAATTTCGCTACCAGTGACCTCAATGATCTGTATCGTCGAATCATCAACCGAAACAATCGCTTGAGAAAGTTGGTTGACCTGAATGCACCTGAAGTGATTATCCGCAACGAAAAGCGGATGCTTCAGCAATCAGTCGATGCTCTATTCGATAATAATCGCTGCAAGCGACCTGTTTTGGGTTCATCGAACCGACCGCTGAAATCTTTGACCGATATGATCAAAGGTAAGCAGGGGCGTTTCCGCGAAAACCTGCTGGGCAAACGCGTTGATTACTCCGCGCGAAGTGTGATTGTTGTTGGACCACGATTGAAATTGCACCAATGTGGTCTTCCCAAAAAAATTGCGCTCGAGCTCTATCAGCCGTTCATCATTCGACGACTGAAGGAACTTGGTCACGCCGATACGATCAAGTCGGCTAAGAAAATGCTGGAACGCAAGGACGAGGAAGTCTGGGATATTCTGGAACAAGTGATCACGAATCACCCCGTCTTGTTGAATCGAGCTCCCACCCTGCACCGTATGGGAATTCAGGCCTTTGAACCAACGCTGGTCGAGGGTAACGCTATCCATCTGCACCCATTGGTCTGCAAAGGATTCAACGCTGACTTTGATGGTGACCAGATGGCCGTCCACTTGCCGCTGTCGATCGAAGCACAGGTCGAGTCGCACACGTTGATGATGAGTACGAACAACGTGTTCGCACCTTCCAATGGCAAGCCGATCATGAGTCCGTCGCAGGATATTGTGATGGGTTGTTATTACACCACCGTGGAAATGCCCGATCAGCGTGGCGAAGGTATGGTGTTTGCCGGATATGACGAGGTTGATCTTGCATTTGCACAGGGTGTATGTGCCTTGCATGCGAAGATCAAAATGCGTCTGCCAAAATTCCAGAGGCTCAAGACTGATGACGATTCTGGCCGGTATGGTGCGGTCATCGAGACGACTCCAGGACGCGTGCGTTTCAATGAAATGCTTCCGGATGGAATGGATTTCTACAACCAGGCGATGCGAAGCGGTGACTTGGCCGGTGCAATCAGTGACTGCTATCAGCGGCTTGGTCGTCGTGCCACCATTCACTTGCTTGATGACATGATGCAAATGGGCTTCAGTGAGTCGACGCGTAGTGGTTTGTCGTTCGCAACTGATGACTTGGTGACACCTGACACAAAAACCTCCTTCATCAAGAGTGCTGAGAAGGAAGTGATGAAACTCAAAAAGAACTACGATCGTGGTTTGATGAGTGGTCAGGAAAGATACAACCACGTTTTGGATGAGTGGACCAATGCTCGTGAGGCGATCACCAAAGACATGATGGATGCCATGAAGAATGACATCCGAGAGGGTGGCTGGTACGTCAACCCTGTGTTCTTGATGTCACATTCTGGTGCTCGTGGTGGTATTGAGCAAATTCGACAACTTGCCGGCATGCGTGGACTGATGGCCAAGCCAACCGGTGAGATTATCGAAACTCCCATCAAGGCGAACTTCCGCGAAGGTTTGTCAGTGTTGGAGTACTTCAGTTCGACGCACGGTGCTCGTAAAGGTCTGGCTGATACCGCTCTTAAGACGGCGGACAGTGGATATCTGACACGTAAGTTGGCCGACGTCGCGCAAAACGTTGTGGTCACTATGGACGACTGTGGTACCACTCAGGGAATCACCAAGGGTGTGGTTTACCGCGGTGAAAAGGTCGAGGTCAGTCTGGTTGATTCGATCAATGGTCGTGTCAGTCGGCAGTCGATCGTCAATCCCGTCACGGACGAAGTAATCGTTTCAGAGAATGAAATGATTACGCCTGAGATCGCTCGTAAGATCGAGGCGATGGGCCTTGAGAAGATTCAAGTTCGTACACCAATGACTTGTGATGCACCACTTGGTGTTTGTCGTTGTTGCTACGGAATGGACATGTCGACTGGTGCTTTGGTTGAAGAAGGGATGGCCGTTGGAATCATCGCCGCACAAAGCATTGGTGAGCCAGGTACCCAGTTGACCATGCGTACGTTCCACATCGGTGGTAGCGTGAGTAAGCAGTCGGTTGAATCGGATATCAAATCGAAGAAGGCTGGAGAGGTTCGCCTGACGCGGATGCGATCGGTTGAAAACACCGCGGGTGAGCAAATTGTGCTGACTCGAAACGGTGAAATTCTCCTCGTGGATGATCGTGGTCGTGAAATAGAATCATATCCTGTTCCGACCGGTGCGACCTTGCGAGTCAAGGAAGGCAAGAAAGTCAAAGAGGGAACTGTGCTCTGCGAGTGGAACCCGTATTCCATCCCTATTCTGTCTGAGGTTCCAGGTAAGGTTCGCTTCGAAGACATCGTGGATGGCGAAACGATGCGAATTGAGCGCGAAGCCAGCGGCAATATGAGAATGATGATTGTTGATCACAAAGGTGATCTTCATCCTCAAATTGTAGTGGAAGATGTTTCGGGCGAAGAACGCAAAGCACTCGATGTCCAGTACTTGCCAGAGCGTGCCATGATCATGGTCAAGGAAGGTGCTGATATCCTGCCGGGTACTGTGCTCGCTGAGATGCCACGTGATACTGGTGGTGTTTCGGATATCACAGGTGGTTTGCCGCGAGTGACTGAGATTTTCGAAGCTCGAAAGCCGAAAGATCCCGCTGTGATTGCAGAGGTGGACGGCGAAGTTGAGATTCTGAAAGAAAGAAAACGCGGTAAAAGAACCATTATCGTGCGGAGCGAATCAGGGATTGAGCGTGAACACCTTGTGCCACACGGAAAGCATTTCCAAGTGCACAGCGGTGACTTGGTCAAAGCTGGTCAGGCACTGGTCGATGGGCCATTGGTTCCACACGACATCCTGAGAGTCTCGGGTGAGGAAGCAGTGCAGCAATACTTGTTGCATGAAATCCAGCAGGTCTACCAATCCCAGAAGGTTGAGATTAACGATAAGCATTGCGAAATCATCATTGCTCGCATGTTGCGTAAAGTGAAGATTGAAACCTCCGGTGATACCAACTTGCTGCCCGGTTTGGTGATGGATCGATTCCAGTTCCGCAAAGCAAACGAAGAACTCAGCGACTGCATCAAGATTTCGAATCCTGGTGATAGTGATTACGCCAAGGACACGATCATTCCGAAAGAGGCATTTGAGCAAACCAATGCTCAAATCGAAGCTCTCGGTGGTGCAATCGCCAAGGGCAAGCGGCCAAAGAGCGCGACTGCCAGCACTCAGTTGCTCGGTATCACCAAGGCTGCTGTACAGTCCAACAGCTTCATCAGTGCTGCTTCCTTCCAGGAAACAACCAAAGTGCTGACCGAGGCAGCCTTGGCTGGCAAAGTCGACAAGTTGGTGGGTCTGAAGGAGAACGTAATCCTCGGACACCTCATTCCGGCTGGTACTGGGTTCCGTATCTTCCAGGAGTCGGAAGTCAATTACCGACGTGAAGCTCTCGAAGAACTTGCCAGCGCACCCGTGCAGACTCTTGAGGATAGCTTCCCATTGCTCAACGCCGAGCCAGGTGCAGCCGGTGGTGATGGGCAGATTGCTGAGATGCTTGGCATGGGAGTTCCCGCTACTGAAGCACCAGTTGCTGAAACGTCCGCCGCTGAAGTACCAGTTGCTGAAACGCCCGCCGCTGAAGTACCAGTTGCTGAAACGCCGGTTTCAGAGCCAGCACCAGAAGCAGTTGAGCCAATGGCTGGTCCTGATGAGGCGACCCCGGACGAAGGTCAGGTTTGAACCTAGACGGACAATAGATTTCACAGAAGGGCGGTCAACCGACAGTGGTTGGCCGCCTTTTTTATGTTGCTTATTAGTGCGAAATGTTGGTGCTTCAGACCGTCACTCGCAATCTTCCGAAGTGCGGGGTGGGGATGACTCTGCGTGTTTCGTGAGGTGTCGTTTCTCCTCGATACCGTCTGGTTTTCAGTGCCTCGGCCATGCAGATAAAAGCGGGAGTTTTGTCGCCAGAAATGCCGTCAAATAACGATGCGGGATCGTCTGAACGCCGTTTTTGGCTGATGATGGAGAAAACCATTTGATCCCTGGCGATCTGTTTGCCAAGGATGCGGGGTTGTTGATTTTGGTTTCGGGCGGCAGCATGTCAGCATGAATAAGAGCAAGCATTTACATTCCCATCAGAGACAAACCGAGTCCCGGGCTCCGGAGTCCGTGTTGCGTCAATTTTTCGGGTTTGAATCTTTTCGGAAGCCGCAAGCCGAGATCATTCGCCATGTTTGTGATGGTAAACATGCGATGGTGGTGATGCCCACTGGGATGGGCAAGTCGCTCTGTTATCAAATCCCTGCTCTGCTTTTAAAGCCAGGTTGCCAGGGGCTTGTGCTCGTGCTCTCACCGTTGATTGCGTTGATGCAAGATCAAGTTGATTCCTTGCAAACGCGAGGGATCGATGCAGCTTTCATCAACTCATCGCTTGGTCGTGAACAACGAGTACAGCGATATGCTGAAATTGCGGAGGGGAAGTACCGGCTTCTCTATGTGACTCCCGAACGCTTCCGGAAGTCTGAGTTCCGAGAAGTCCTGGCAAACCGAGAGATCTCGCTGTTGGCAGTCGACGAAGCCCATTGTGTCAGTCAGTGGGGGCATGATTTTCGACCCGACTATTCCAGGTTGGCGGAAATTCGACAATGGTTGCATGAGCCTACGACGATTGCATTGACAGCAACGGCCACTGCTGAGTGCCGTACCGATATCTATCGACAGTTGGGAATTCCTGCAGATGAAATCCGCTTGTTTCACGAAGGAATCGACCGACCCAATTTGAAGTTGGAGGTTCGTGAAGTGTGGGACGAAATTGAAAAAATTGATGCGATTGAATCCACCCTGAACGAAGATAATTATCGCAGCGGAAGTGTGATCATTTATTTCTCATTGATCAAAACGCTAGAGCGATTCAGTGATGCCTTACTTCGTCGCGGAATTGATCATGTTAATTACCACGGAGATTTGCCTCGCGATAAACGGCGTCGGATACAAAAAGCGTTCATGTCCGGTAAAGCTGACGTGGTATTGGCAACCAACGCCTTTGGCATGGGGGTGGACAAAGAAGACATACGTATCGTCATGCACGCTGAAACACCGGGTTCAATCGAATCCTATTATCAGGAAATCGGTCGTGCTGGACGAGATGGAAATCCAAGTTTGTGTCTCTGGCTTTATGACCAGAATGATTTGATGACACAGATGCAGTTCATTGAGTGGGCAAACCCAGATGCGGATTTCTATTCCCGTGTGATCACTCTTTTATCGGAGCATCCAGAGGAGTGCCGAGGTTTTGGGTTAGATTGGATGAATGATCGGTTGCAACGAGTAAGTCGCCATGATCACCGTTTGGCGACCGCGATTTCGATGCTTGATCGGCAAGGCGTGATTGCAGGTTCACGACCGCCTGAGTGTTTTGAGATTATCTCTGAACCACCGGAAATGTTTCGAGATGACGAATTTCTAGCTGATAAAAAACGTCGGGATCAGGAACGGCTTTACGGGATGGTCGAACTGGCCTCGGAGCAAAGCGATCGCAAGGCGTTTTTGAATCGTTATTTTCTGGGATCCACAGAAGATCATTCGTAGTTCCATTTCATGATCCATGGATCTTCCATCTTTTTCTGCATCTGTTTAAGCGTGTTCTTGTATTTTTCCAGCACGTCCTGATGTCCCGCGCTCTCGGCCAGATTCGTGGTTTCGTCTGGATCTGCGGCAATATCGAATAGCTCGAACTGCGGTCGGTGAACATATTGGCCGACGGTCTTATTGCCATAGTTTGCATCTTTGCCCAGCGCCCACTGAGCCTGCCAGCTACTGGCTGCCCAAAGGTCTGAAGCGAATGGATAAGGCAGCGGGTACGCGATATTCCAAATCAGTTTGTACTTTCTGTCACGAACGACTCGCATGGGATAGTACATTTGAATTTCGTGAAATGTATGAGAAGCAAAGATCGTGTCGTGGTGTTGCTCGTCAGGCTTGCTGAGACAGTGCAGCCAGGACTTTCCGTGATAGGAATTGAACTTCTTTCCACCGTTTCGATTCTCCTTCAGTGCTTCACCACGATCCTTCCAGAACTGATCAGCATTGAGCGGATTCTTCGGACCATTGGTTTCCCTATCCAGCCCTTTTCCGAAGTCAAGGATAGTGGGAGTGATGTCGATGTGGCTGATGAGCGCCTCGGATTCGACGCCTCGTTTTGCCTGGTAGGGATCGCGTACCACCATCGGGACGCGCAGGCCGCCTTCGTAGACCGTCGTTTTACCACCGGCGAACGCCATCCCGTGATCACTTGTGAAGATGATCAACGTCTTGTCGTACAGGTCTGCCTCCTTGAGAATCTGAACCAGTCGGGCAACACCCTGATCGATGCGCGAACATGATTGATAGTACTGGGCTAATTCTTCCCGGGTTTCAGCTGTGTCTGGAAGAAACGCCGGAATGGCTACCTTGGCAGGATCATAAAACACTTCCTCGACATCGGGGTGGGATTTTCTGTTTGGTTTATTACCGAAAAGGTCTGGCTTGAGCTTCAGCTTGGACGTCTTGTCAGTGCCGCCTCCACGATGCGGATCTGACGTTGCGAAGTATAAAAAGAAAGGACGATCATCGTCACGATTGGTCAGGAAATCGCGGCTCGCCTCAGCCATCTGGACGGCATTGCGACCGTTGCCTCGCAGGCTGGTTTCAAAGTGATACACCGTTTCTGGTGCGACATGGTACTTGCCGATATTTGCGGTGCGATAACCGGCCCGCGCCATCACGCGAGGTAACGAAAGCTTGACCACGTTGTGAAAGGACGAAAATTTGTGGAAGTGGTGTTGGTGACCAAACTGACCATTGCGATGATTGTGCAGACCGCTCATCACGACACTGCGACTGGCACTGCAGGAAGCCGTGGTTGCAAATGCGTTTCGAAAGAGGACACCATCACGGGCGATGGCATCAATTGCCGGTGTTTTCGCAATAGGATCGCCGTAACAACCCAGGGTTGGACTCTCGTCGTCGGTGATGATGAACAGCACATTTCGCTCGGCACCGCTCACCGTTGACTGAAAAGCACTCAAGGAAATACAGATGGCGAGCAGTGGGAAAGTCAAGCGGTGGGATATGGTGTGTTTCAGCATGATCGTTCTGGGGTGGTAGACTATACGTTTGTCGGAATGCATGATCCTGCTGGATTCCGTGGTGGGGCATTGGATTGCAGGCATTGGATT
>DOPG01000127.1:16241-25613 GCA_003513555.1 Rhodopirellula sp.
TGGATTGCAGGTGCTGGATTGCAGCAGGACCAGCAGGATGACACGCGGTCAGTACAGTTTAATGCGTATGAGCATGTGATGCATAAGATGCAAACAATAACTTTAATTGGAAATGGCTTCTGGCGAGCCGAATGCGAAAACACGCGTTTGCATGCGTACGGTCGATTTGATGGCAAACGCAAGGCGTGCAAATGGCAGAGCAATAATTTGGTTTTGCGATGTCTGGTACCCCTCGCCGCCGCGTGTGTTTTCCTGCTCGTTGGTGGCAACACTGTTATTGCAGCAGACCGAACAACCTTATTTCTTCCGCTTGCCTCTGAGGTCCAGGGCTCTGAGGTCGAGGGCTCTGAGGCCGTTGACGGCTTGTTTGCTGATATCGCCTTGGGTGAGCAGGCATCGCCCGGTTGGAAAGCCTATCGACGACTTTGGCAAGCGCATCATGCTGACCCTGCCAATGCAGGAATCCGACGTTTTCTGGGATTGCCCCTGAAGGGGGACTTTGAATCAACGGCAAAAAGAGGCAGAGGTGCGCCGCGTTGGCTTGCTTGGAAGTCGGGTTCCTATGCTCAGGTGGATACAGCGCATTTTGTTCTCTATAGCAAAGCTGGTCGCGAAGCCAGCATGCGCGTTGCCGAAGATTTGGAACATTGTTATTGGGTTTGGACTCAAATGTTTTTTCCCCTGTGGGAATCAAGTGCACAGGTTTCTTTGGCGTTAAAAGAGATGGGTGATGATGAATCCGTCACCTCCTTTTTAGAGAGTAGCCCTCAACGAATCACGACTCGTCGAAAGTTACGAGTCGTGTTGTGTAGCAATGCAGATGAGTACCGCAAAGTGCTCGGTGCGACTCCGGGAGTTGAGTTGTCAACAGGTTTCTATAGCGACAAGTACAAGACGGTCCTGTTGTTTGCATCGGAGCAGGACGACCCTGCAACACGGCGTCATGAATTGGTGCACCAACTGTTTCGCGAAGCCACGCGTTCCGGATTAGGACGCAGTATGCCAGCGACTAACGAAGGTTTTTGGTTGATTGAGGGTATCGCTGGCTATTTTGAGTCTCTGCATCTGGGGCCGAAAATCGCTACCGTTGGCGGGTGGAATGCATCGCGACTGCAATTTGCCAGATACCGTTTGCTGGTGGGCGGTGATGCGATGCCAATGGACGAGTTGCGCCGGGATGGCAGAGAAGCCGCGCAGGCACGCTCCGATATCGCGAGATGGTATGCGCACGCCATTCTGCGGACACACCAGTTGCTCGACGGTCGCAGTACTCGCGATCGCCAATGGGTCTATGGCCAACTTGCAAGCCTGTACAGGATTAACGCACAAAGTGCCTCGCTGGAAGATGAACTGGATTGGAATGGGTTGGACCGCTCGGTGCGCAACTTTTTGAAAGTTGATGACCAGCACCTCGTGGACAATCGAGTGTCTTATCCCATTCAGCAATTATGTTTGGCAGGTTGCGAAGTCTCTGAGGCAGGTTTGCAGACGATTCCGGTGTCACCTTCCTTACAGTGGCTTGATCTCTCCCATTTGCCAATCGGAAATGCTGCAGTCCAGCGTTTGGTTCCCGTACCAGAAAAGTTGGAACAGCTGAATTTGGAAGCAACGCGGATCGATTCAGGTTTGGGGAATTGGCTCCGAAAGGCGACAAGACTTAATGAAGTTGACTTGAGTTGGACAAAGGTGGGCGATGAAGCCATTGAATCACTCGCCGGTGCGACACGGATCACGACCTTGTGGATGACTGGAACACAGATTTCTGATCAATCGGTTACTCGCATTCTTAAAATTCCTGAGCTGAAAAGTGTTGATGTGCAACGAACAAATGTCAGCGATGCCGGTGTCATACAGTTGCAGGTTGGTGGTGCCCAATTGAATGTCAATCCTCTGGAGTTGCGGACACAGTGAGTGTTGAAAGAACAGTGGATTGTGAGAATGTATCGCCTTACCCGGATTTTTTTCCGGTGAGGCAGATATTTCAGCAACATGCCATTGCTGATATTCCAGCAGCGGTTGGTGCGACGGTAGCACAGTCACCCCTGGCGGAGATTCGATCGGGGCAAAGCGTGGCCATTGCTGTAGGGAGTCGTGGAATAGCAAACCTTAAAACCATTGTTGCGAGTGTGGTGCAGCAGGTGAGCGATCGGGGTGGTCGCCCCGTTATCGTGCCGGCTATGGGAAGCCATGGTGGGGCAACTGCTGATGGTCAGGCAGCAGTGCTTGCTTCATACGGTATTACTCCAGAACAAATGGGATGTGCTGTCGAAGCCAGCATGGACACGGTGTTGATTGGGACAACTTCAGATGGGGTGGATGTACACTTCGATCGCGTTGCCAGTGAAGCAGATCATGTCATCGTGGTGAATCGAATCAAGCCCCATACGCGGTTGGCCGGAGTGTATGAAAGCGGCCTGATCAAAATGCTGATGATTGGGCTAGGAAAACATCGTGGTGCCTATCTGTACCATCAAGTATTTCCCAACTACGACCATCGGCTTGAATTGCTGGCACCAGAAATTGTCTCAATGATTATGGAAAGTGTCTCCATTATCGCCGGTATTGCCATTGTCGAGGATGCCTTTGAAAACACCTCGCATATCGAAGCGGTAGCGTCAGCAGATTTTCTGACCCGCGAACCCGAACTCCTAGAATTAGCTCGTAGTCGAATGCCGCGTCTGCCTTTTGACCATGCTGATTTATTGATCGTGGATCAAATAGGAAAAGAGATCAGTGGTTGTGGAATGGATACCAATGTAATCGGTCGAAAGACCAATGACCGTTGCGCTGCACCCGATGAGTTACCCAAAATAAGGCAGATTTATGTACGGTCATTAACAGAAAAGACAGCAGGTAATGGATGTGGGGTGGGGATTGCCGATTATGGTCACCGTCGAATGGTGAACGCCATCAACGAAGAAGTTACCCGGATCAATTGTGTTACCAGCGCCCATGTCACGGCCGGAGCGATTCCTATCACTTTTGATTCAGATCGGGATGTTTTGGACGCGGTGGTGTCGCAGACGCAGGCAGATAGACGACCGGATCTGAAGTGGTTGTGGATTCGAGATACCCTTCAGCTCAGCGAGATTGCGTGCAGTCGGGGTTACTGGGATGCAGCAAGTCAACGTTCTGACTTGGAGGTGTTGGGTGAGTTGGCTCCCTTGCGTTTCGACAATTCTGGTGATTTTGCATCCCGACTGTTTTCGTGACTTTGGATTGTATTCCTTGTCAGTCGGGCAGTGGTGACCTTGAGAGCTGTTTCCGAGTTCAGCAAGGATGCGATGACTGCAACTAAGGCTGGGTGACTATCAAAAATAGATGCACGACTTTGACTTGTTGCCGGTGTATCTAAGATCCACGAACAGCTATCGTTTGATACTGTTCAAAAATATGAAGTTCGTCTTGAGAAATAGGATTCATGGATTCACTTTTCCCCGAGTCAACATTACAGCGCATCGAGAAAAGCGGCGTAATTGCAGTTTTGGTCATTGATCAGCCTGAGGACGCAGTTCCTCTGGCACGGGCCTTACTGGCCTGTGGCATTGATGCCATGGAATTAACGTTGCGTACACCTGCGGCGGTCGATGCATTGCGTCTCGTTCGCGAACAGGTACCGGAGATGCTTGCAGGGGTGGGAACCATTCTGAACCCACAGCAACTGGAAGAGGTTGTGGATGCTGGTGCTGCGTTCGGAGTGGCGCCCGGATTGAACGTGAAGGTGGTGGAGCGGGCCAAAGAGCTTGGATTGCCCTTTGCTCCGGGAATTGTGACACCGTCGGAGATTGAATTGGCTGTCGAACTTGGGTGTCGGGAGCTAAAATTCTTTCCTGCTGAACCGAGTGGTGGCATTAAGTATCTTCGAAGTATGTACGCGCCTTACGCCCATCTTGGGCTCCAGTTCTTGCCACTGGGCGGTATCAACGCAGCTAACATGGCAGGCTATCTGTTTGACGCAGCCGTACCTGCGATTGGTGGGTCCTGGTTAGCTCCTCGGAAAATGATTCAGGAACGCAACTGGTCAGTCGTCATTGACCATGCCACCGAAGCACGACGTGTTATCAAGGAATTACGCGAGAAATGAAATCGATTATTACATTTGGTGAGATCATGGGCCGTCTGACCCCACCTGGCTTCGTTCGTTTGGGTCAAGGGTTGCCGGGCACATTGGAAGTGACTTTTGCTGGGGCAGAAGCAAACGTTGCTGCTTCTCTTGCCTTTTTTGGTGCGGACGCCAAGTTTGTGACTGCACTGCCTCATAATGACCTCGCGGACGCGTGCATTTCGTCGCTACAAGCCACTGGCATGGCATCGCACATTGTCAGGACAGAGTACGGTCGAATGGGGCTCTACTTTCTCGAAAAGGGTGCCAATCAGAGACCGAGCCGTGTGATATATGATCGAGATCATTCTGCGATCAGTCTGACGGAAGCACAGGTTTATGACTGGCCCGGGATATTTGCCGATGGGCAATGGTTTCACGTTACCGGGATCACGCCTGCAATTTCAAGCCAAGCGGCTGAAGCGACTGTTGCTGCAGTGCGAGCAGCGAAACAGGCTGGGTTGACTGTTTCCTGTGACTTGAACTTTCGAGCAAAGCTATGGCAGTGGGAACCTGAAACTCCCAAGCGTGATTTGGCAAAACGAGTGATGTCCGAAGTCTTGACCAGTGTTGATGTGCTGATCGCCAATGAAGAAGATTGTGGCGATGTACTGGGAATACGCGGTGAACACTCGGATGTGCAATCAGGAAAGTTGGATATCGCAAGCTATCCTGATGTGGCAAAACAGGTTGTTGCGGAATTTCCGAATATTGGAATCGTCGCGACTACCTTGCGTGAAAGTTTATCTGCGTCACACAACAATTGGGGCGCAATGTTGTACGCGGCTCAAAGTGAGTCGGCAATCTTCGCGCCAAGGCAGAGCAAAGGTTATGCACCTTATGAAATTCGCAATATTGTGGATCGTGTGGGCGGTGGAGATTCCTTTGCAGCGGGACTGATTTATGCGTTGACCAATGCTGATTATCCATCGCTGGAAGAGGCTTTGGATTTTGCTGTGGCGGCATCCTGTCTGGCTCATTCCATTGAAGGTGATTTTAATCACTCGAGTCGCGCTGAGGTTGATGCATTAGCTGGTGGGTCAGGGTCGGGGCGGGTGGTGCGTTGAGTTCCTGTCAGTGGTGTGTGATTATGATTCATACGCTGTTTGCTGGATGCGGAGGAGCCTGGAATGCATGAAATGGTGATCAATAGAGTTTGGAATCGCCGAGCTTTGCTCGGCCTCGTTCCGCTACTTGTGATGAATCTGCATGCTTGCCCGGCTGCAAGCCCCAACGTCTTGATTATTTTGACGGATGATCAGGGTTGGGGAGATCTGGGGATTCACGGAAATACAAATCTTTCCACTCCACATCTCGATTCGATCGCCAAACAGGGCGTCTCTTTTCAGAATTTTTATGTCTGTCAGGTTTGCGCGCCAACTCGTGCTGAGTTTCTGACTGGAAGATATCACCCTCGAACGGGCGTTAGTGGGGTCAGCCAGGGGCAAGAGCGTCTGAATGCTGATGAGACCACCTTGGCGAATGTTTTCAAGGCCGCCGGCTATACGACAGGCGCGTTTGGGAAATGGCACAACGGAACACAGTCACCACTTCATCCAAATGATCGCGGCTTTGACGAGTATTATGGCTTCACTTCAGGTCATTGGGGGCATTATTTCAGTCCTACTCTCGACCACAATGGTGAGCTTGTTCGTGGTGATGGATTCATTGTCGACGACTTGACCAATCATGCGATTGCGTTCATCGAAGCAAATCGGAAGCAGCCGTTTCTGTGTTATGTCCCGTTGAATACGCCCCACGCACCAATGATGATCACCGATGAGTTTTACGAGAAGTTCAAAGATGCATTGCCTGCGATGCGGCATCGTGATCCACATCGCGAGGATCTGCAGAGGACGCGTGCGGCTTTGGCAATGGTGGAAAATATCGACTGGAATGTTGGTAGACTTCTAAAAACGCTCAATCGACTGTCGTTAGAAGACAACACCATCGTCGTTTACTTCTCGGATAACGGTCCCAACTCATTCCGCTGGAACGGTGGAATGAAGGGGAAGAAGGGGACCATCGACGAGGGGGGCTTGAGATCCCCGTTGTTTGTGCGTTGGCCAGATAGGATTCAGGCTGGATGCGAGATTGAGAAGATAGCGGGCGCTATTGACCTTCTGCCCACGCTGATGGATCTGGCTGATGTTGATCACCCGCTGCGCAAGCCAATCGACGGTCGTAGCTTGATGCCATTGCTGAAGAATCCCGAAGCACACTGGATGCCACGAGAGTTGTTTTCAATACGTGGCGAGCAGGTAAGCGTTCGAAATCAGAGGTTCCGCTTCGATGCTGAGGGTAGGTTGTTCGACATTGGTTCAGACAGAGGGCAGCATGAGGATGTGAGTGCAAAGCATCCGAAAATAACAATGGCAATGCAGGAGCTTGCTCAGCAGTATCGCGAAGAGATGAAAGTTGAGTTTGCGAAGAATCGCGACCGGCCATTTCATGTTGGGTTTGGGGCATCAACAATGTTGCCCGCTCGCGATGGTCAGGAACATGGGGATGTTCAGCGTAGCGTGAAGTCGCCCAATAATTCATTTTTCACCAATTGGAAAAGCAAAGACGCTTCAATCACATGGCACGTCGATGTGGCAACTGCTGGGAATTATGAAGTACTTGTGCGTTACACCTGTGCGGCTGGTGACGAAGGTGTGACGATGCGGTTAGCTTCAGAATTGCAGGGTGAATCTGGACCATTCACCTCGGCACCTGTCGTCGAAGTATTTGATCCACCGCTCTATGATAAGTCGAAGGAAAGAGTTAAGAAGTCACACTACTTTGTAAAAGATTTTAAAACGTTGTCGCTGGGGGATATGTACTTATCTGTAGGTGAATGCACGCTGCGGCTTTCAGCGGATGAAATCATTGGAACAAAAGCAATCGACGTGCATTCGATCCAGTTGGTTCGGAATTAGGTCCAGTGACTGTTGTTTGCGAGTTATTCAGGGTCGCGGTTTTCCCAGAGTCTACTGAAAGATTAACCGAACCCACTTTCGCGGATCAGGAATCACTGCCGAAGACCTTGTTGCGCCACTTGTGAGCACTCCGGGTGAGATAAACCATGAGGCTCCCGGCGTGACAGGAAGTTCGGTGATGTCCCGGCGTTCAATAGCCACTTCGATCGTTACCAAATCGGATTCACGGTGAGTATCCAAATACCACGTGGGTTGCCATCTGGTATTACCGTCAATCGCATCTTGGGTGTGCCCAGATTCGGAAATCTGCAACTCCATGGCAGTCAGTAAATCACGATCGGTGTCGATTCGCAACTGAAAGCGGTCCATCATGCTCAGGTCGTGATCACGGTTGCTCTCTGAAAAAGCAGAGCCAAGCGTGTCAGCCCGCAGATTGCTCGCATGGGTTTGCATGGCGACATAAATGTAATCTTCGTCGTAGGCGATGCGAGTACGGACAGACGAGTGATCCAACGGTGCTGCAGATTCCCAACATTGGTCCGTCAGCATTCCATCGAGTTTGGGTGGTGATGAAGCAGGATTGGCAACAAGTGTGCCAGTGCCCTTCGATAGCAGTCTACTCCAGTGATCTGCTTTGGAATCAGCAAGGCGTTTCAGGTTGGGAGAAACCTCATTGGCAATCTGCAGGCCCTCATGATCACCTCGTTCGCGGGCAGCTTCCTTGGAGAACAAAACGACGGGGTGAAATTCCCACAATAAGTCAACATTGGCTTTGTTTTCGACTGCTTTGGGCGACTTTATGATTTGGTATTGTTCGGGGCGGGGGACCACTAGCGGCGATGCATTGGAGACTTGACGGATGTTGCCATTAGTGACTTGAAACGGTGAAACGGGAACGGCAGAATTTAAAGCAGTAGTGTTTGCAGTGCCATATGGTGTGATGAGTGCTGAGCGGATCAATCTCCATTCATCGCTTCTTTGGATGGCCTGCTTCCGCAATGCGGCCCAGTTTCCTGCAGAAGAGTTGGCGAACCGTGATGCGAATTGTTCAAGTGCCGCTTCATGCAACGCGAGGCCATTTTTCAACTTGCTGGGGTGTGTTGCTTGTACGATCGACCACGCTGCGCGGAATTGGTCTGCTTTTGCAGTTTGGTCCAGCACTCGCTTGATCGACTCAATGAAGGCAGCCGTATCGGTGCTATTCTGAATTAGACGGTGCAGACGATCCGATTGTTGAAGCCTCGCCTTGAGTATTTGTAATTGGTGACGCGACGCGTCGTTGACCTTACCTGCAAGACGATGCCCCTGTGGCAGTGTGATACCATTGGTGACGGATGACCCCCGTCGTTGATTGGGTGAAATATCATAGGGGTAACGAAGACTGGTTGACTTGATTTGTATGTCACTTGGCGACAGGTAGTGCATCGCGTCTACATGGAGATCACCAGCCAGCGTACCACTGTGGGACAGTAACGCATCACGGTGTAGGGAGGTTCCGCTATTGCCATTGAAACCATAAACCGCAATTCGCTGAATTCCGGTGGATGCAGCTGCGTTGATGAATGCTTCACGCACGACTGCTGGTAAGGTTTCATCGAGAACGAGCACTGTAGGTTGGTGGATACCAAGCCACGCTAACGCGGTCTGGTTAAGATCATCACCCCATTGGCCAATGGCATCTGCACCGGAGGCACCAAGCATGATCGCAATTTGGTTGGCCAATGCATGGTCCGGAGAACCTGTGATGGGCTTGGTAAGTGTTTCCCGGATTAGAAGACTGACTCGGTTCCGCGACTCCAGTGCTTCGCTGCCCAGCATTGACCAAGCTGCCGTCTGCGCATTGTTGGCAACAAACAGAATTGAAGTTCGACGCTCTTTGCCACGAGTCGTTACCCATGTTTTACCTTGGTCGCGCGTGATCAGGATTATGCCATGATCACCGACAATGCAGTAATCTGTGCGATTGATGCGACAGGCTGCACGGATCGCAACGGGTATCTTTGTGGCTTGCAACCATTGCATTAATTCATTCAGTGTTGGCGACGCCGTGGTTGCCTGCTGGTGCTCTGCCACCGTTGATGCGGTTTGCTTGTCTGCAGAATGATGATTCCACGTTCTTCCGCCATCACGACTGATGAGGCTATTGGTCAACACGGCATGCGACCAATCACAGCGAGCCAGAAGGGAGCCTTCGCTGGTCTTCTCGAGTTTATGAAACCGGGTCAGTTCTTCACCGTCAGCCTGTTGCCATGATTGACCACCATCTTGAGATAGCAATACTACGCCACGACTGATTCCGGTGATACGATCGTAGTTGCCACCCGCGGCCACGGCGTTTTTCGTGTCGAT
>DOPG01000019.1:0-1472 GCA_003513555.1 Rhodopirellula sp.
CAGACAGGGATCGCAACCGACTTCAGCGCGACAATCAAGGGCGTTGTGGAGACAAATCTGTTCCTTGCGCTACTGGGAATCATGGTTTGTGCTTTGATCTTGGGCATGGGAGTGCCCTCGGTCGTCTGTTATTTGCTGATGGCGACGCTCATGGGATCTTTGTTGGGTGAACTGGGGGTGCTGCCGCTTGTGGCTCACCTGTTCATTTTCTACTTTGGCATGATGTCGATGGTGACGCCACCTGTTGCGTTGGCAGGATACGCAAGTGCGTCAATCGCACAGGCTCCGATGATGAAAACGTCGCTCGCTGCTTTCCGGTTTTCGTTGGTCGGTTTCACACTCCCCTTCATGTTCGTTTATCGACCTGCGCTGTGCTTGCTGGCTCCGGTGGGAGGTGAATTGACCGCTGCTGCGGTTCTTCATGCCCTCTTGGCGGCGACGATTGGAATTCTCGCGCTGGCAACAGGACTTGCCGGGTATTTTCGAAGGACTTTGGGACTGCTCGAACGGGGAGGTATGTTTGTTTCCGCAGGGCTGTTGTTGGCACCCATCTCAAAAGTTGGTGATCTGGAGGTGGGGCTTGCACTGGATATTGGCGGTGCGATTCTGTTCCTGACCGTGGTTGCGGTTAACGTCGTTGTGGGCGAGAAAAACAGCCCCACGATAGAAGCTGCCTAACGGAGGGCAAACTCTTCTGTTGGTTGCGAGCTTGCACGGTCTCGGTGCGTCATCTGCTCCACAGTTGCAATTCCCGGGTGCATTACAAGGATTGATCACAATATTGTCAGGCTCTCCATGGGTGTTCGCGGGCAAACGTAACACGACTTGATGGAGGGAATGGTCCGCCTGTTGAACTGTCTGAAGGTGCTTTGTAGGTTATTCCGCTCTGCTGAACGCGCCGTCGTTCGCACTTCATCCCTAATTTTCACTGACTCAGGAGTCATTTCATGTCCGATCGTATCGTTCTCCGAACCGGGGAATCACTGGTTGCTGGTGGTCCACCATTCACAGCGGCCGAGCCTGAGGTTGTGATTGGTGAGTTGGATGGGCCTGTGGGTACGGCGCTTGCCACGTTGACCGGCGACCAGTCAATGGGGCATTCGAAGGTATTCGCGATTTTGAATACAGACATCCAAGTCAGGCCTGTGACGCTTTGTGTCAGTAAGGTGACTGTCAAGAACAGCCGCTATACCAATATCCTGATGGGAACAGTGCAAGCTGCTATCGCCAATGGAGTGTTGGATGCTGTTCGGGCTGGTGATTTGCCGAAAGAAAAAGCTAATGATCTTGGAATTATCTGCAGCGTTTGGCTTAATCCTGGTGTGATCGACGATGACAATCTTGACCACAAGGCACTCTTTGACATTCATCGAAAGGCGATGGCCCAAGCGATTCACAAAGCTATGGCTTGCGAACCATCGATCGATTGGTTGTTGGAAATTCAGGAATCGATTACCCACAAGTATTATCAG
>DOPG01000019.1:1685-5971 GCA_003513555.1 Rhodopirellula sp.
ATTATCAGATGGGCCTCGACGGAAAGATCTAGTCGCGTTCTTCCCTGGTGGAATCGGTAGGTGATTCCTGCTCGTCTTTGGCGAGTGGATTCTGCAGCTGGCTTCCGGCACCAAGTAGAGAGCAATTTTAAAAACATCCAGCAGTGGTCCATCACGCAGCGTTCAGTGACGCGTGGTATGCCTGCAAGGCTGGGGCGGAGCAAGCTCTGCTTGGCTGTAGCAAGATACGCCGCTTGATTGTTTTGATCAGGTTATCGTGCACCGTGCGTATGTGTGGGGCCGCGGAGGCGAGGGGATTTTCGCTTCATTGTGTGGTGTCGCCTTCTACAGAGGCTGCCCCCCTTGCTGCCTACTGGCCGAAAGATTCGCTTTCGAAATGCGTGAGTTCATAGCTTTGTTGAGTTCATGGGCAGGCTATAGGCATCACCTGTAACATCGTTGCGAACAAAATTAGCGGACCATGTGTCTTACCATGATGTCTCCCGGAGAAAAAGATGAGCGGGCTTGCAGATAGTTTGAAGCGAACGACGTGGAACTTCTTTACTGGGGGTCAGTTAACTTTTGGTCCAGGTGCGATTGGGGCACTCACGAGTGTGCTTTTGCATGAAAAGCTTCAGCGGGTCATCCTGGTCACAGATCAGACTTTGTTTGACAAGGAAATTGTTTCGCAAGCAAAGTTGGCGATTGCAAATGCTTCGGCCTCTGCGGAAGTTTTTAGTCATGCAGTGGGTGTGCCGTCCACCTTCACTTGTGCCGATTTATTAGCAGTAGCTGCGGACTTTCAGCCGGATCTGTTTGTGGCTGTCGGCGGTGGAAGCAGTATGGATCTCGCCAAGGTTGCAGCTGCAGCGTTCGGGACTGGGGCGGCTGTGGAGGATATGTTTGGATTTGACCAAGTTGGCCATCGATGTGTGAAATTGGCGTGCATTCCCACAACTTCGGGAACCGGAAGTGAGGTGACGCATCGTGCGATTATGCAGTCGCCAGGAAACGGTGACCATACCTTCTTGATCAGCCAGCGGTTGCGACCTGATATTGCCATCATTGATCCACAGCTAAGCCTTTCTTGCCCTGCGGAAGTGACTGCAGAGAGCGGTATGATTGCTTTGACCAATGCGATCGAAGCTTACCTGGTGCGCAATTTTTATAGCTTTCCGGAAGACATGGAGCATGGACTGCCTTATGAGGGGAGCCACCCTATGGGGGATCTTTATGCAGAAAAAGCGATTCGGCTGATTAGCAAGAATCTTAAACGTGCGGTCACCGATCCAGATAATCTGGCCGCTCGAAGCGGTATGGCGTTAGGAGCTACTTTGGCTGGTGCCGCTTTTTCTTCTTGTGGTGTCTCACTGGTAAACGCCCTTCAGTTTTCATTGAACGCAAAATTTAAATGCAAGCACGGGGTAGCTAATGCAATGGTGTTGCCTGAAGTGATGAAGTTTTGGTCTACGAGCCGGCAGGCTCGCTTAGCTGAAATTGCAGCTTATTTGGGTGTTGACGAGGCGAGTGGTTTGCAACCTGCAGATGCTGCAATAGCCGCAATTGAGTGGGTTCGCGATGCACGGCAGCAGATTGGGATTCCGGAAAGCTTGTCGGTGTTGGGGGCGACAAAGGCCGATGTTGCTGAAGTCGCTGGCGCCGCCATTTTGCAGGATCAACTCATTGAACTATCTCCCGTCACTCCCCATGTTGATGACTTGCTGAAAATTTTGGAGGCATCCTTTTAACGCAAGTCAACTTGTAATCCCGGCGATTTTATAAGCATAAAGTAACGCGCCATCAGTGTGTTCCGTTGAGTGCTAAATTGCCAAGCAAGATTCTGATTTTGGTTCATCATTTTCTTTGTCGTGACTTCAATTGCTCATTGCTGTAGTTGGCAATGTCTAGGCCATTGGTGTGGTGCTTTAAATCTTTTGAGTGCATGGATTTCATCTTTCTCTGTTGTCCAGCATGACGGCTTTTTGGTTGTCAGCCTAGACTCATGAACAGACGCTGGGTTCGCAAGGCTTTATGGAGCGGTCAGTCCAAAAGAAGATTTCGCAACAGTGTTTGCAATCGGCATGCACGAGTACTTTGGGGAGACCTGCAAAGATAACGTCAGCAGCAACGAATCGGCTTGCAAGCTGAGGAAAACGAGATTAACGCCTTGCTTGTTGATCTGTCCGCGAAGTGTCACGTAAGGTGCTGAGGACACGCAATGAATGTTGGCTCTCGTTGGCGAGCGTGTTGTCGCGTTGGCGAAGTGTTGAGGTTAGACTGACGAAGTTGTTTTTCTTCACCCCTCTGTAGATGATGCCGATGTCACCTTTTAAGTTCTGTCGTTCGTGGATCGCCGCTTTGGTTGTTTATACGTTCCTGTCGCTCACGACAGTTATTTTGGCTGAGTCGTGGTCGATCCCGGTCGGGGGAAATGCTTATCGAACTGCCCCAGAGAACGGAGGAAGTGGGCTGAGACGCTCTAGTCGCTTGGTGTGGAATGATAAAGATGAAGTTCATTCGATCTTTTTCCGTGTCGATCGGCCTGCCGTCATTGAAGTTGGGATAAAAGCCAATGTGCCTGCGGGGAAAAGTACACTCACTGCAACGATCAATGGTAAAAGTGTCGAGCGTCAACTCGAGGGTGTGGGTGACAAGCACTATCAGTTTGGTGAATTCACAATTGAGAAGCGTGGCTACGTTCGTGTAGATTTGCGAGGTTCGAAGCGGCAGGGGCAAGCATTTGCTGGAATTTCGGATGTGCTGGTTTCTTCGAAAACTGAATCCTTGAAACTGGACTATGTGAAAACCAGTGATGGCGGAATGTTTTATTGGGGCAGAAGAGGTCCATCGGTTCATCTTCGCTACGCGGTGCCTCGTGATGTCAAGCTAAAGTACGCGTACAGCGAGATCACAGTACCTGTAGGACAAGATCCCATTGGTTCCTATTTCATGGCCAATGGATTCGGGCAGGGATACTTTGGAATCCAAGTCAATAGTGCAACCGAGCGGCGGATTCTATTTTCTGTTTGGAGTCCTTTCAGAACCGACAATCCCTCTGAAATTCCAGCCGATCAACGGATTGAGAATCTTGGACATGGGCTGGATGTTCACGTGGGTAAGTTTGGCAATGAGGGCTCAGGTGGTCAAAGCTATCTTGTTTTCCCCTGGAAGGCGGGTGTGACCTATCGTTTTCTGACTGAGGTTCAGCCAGACGGCAACGGAAGCACAATGTACACCTCGTGGTTTAGCGAGAAGGATGCAGATACCTGGCGATTGATTGCAAGTTTTCGCAGGCCAAAAACGGACACGCACTTGAGTGGCTTTCATTCTTTCCTCGAAAGCTTTTCGCCTAACCTTGGCTACATCGGCCGGGGGGCGCTTTATGGCAACACATGGGTTGCCGATACAGAGGGGAACTGGCATGAATGTACCAAAGCGCGTTTTTCTGTAGATGCGACAGGCGGCAAGAAACACCGACTTGATTTTAACGGTGGAGCCAAAGGCGATGCGTTTTTCATGAGAAACTGTGGGTTCTTCAATGAGACAGGAAAACCAGGCGAGTGGTTTGAACGGGAGTCAACTGATGATCAGCAGCCAAATGTGGTCTTTGAAAAGTTACCAAGAGGTAAAGCGGCCCGATCGACTCAGTAGAACTGTGGTCCTCGCTTTAGTTGTCGAGCGAGATCCTCAACTGGTACATGGTCCCAAAGTATTCCCTGTGGCCTTGCCAAAGGACTAGCTGTTGTCTGCTGCAGCGTTACGTCTGGCAATGATTGCGGTACGTGTCAGTTTTGCTGGAAGGTGACGCAGACGGAGGTGCTGAGTCGTCACTTGACAGCAGGCATACTCGAGAACTTCGCAGATCTTGGCATGTGACAGGTTGTGGTAGTGATAGCGATGTGAAACAAATCTTCCTGTCAGGCTTTGGCTCATTTCAAGGTTTAGCAGCACGCCTCCTGGGGCCAGAAGAGCTGCAAGTTGCTTTAGGCTTGCTTCTGTGTCTTTCGCGTATCCAACGACTGCACCGACGCAGATGAGTCCAAAAATTCCATCGTCTAGCGTGGTGGTTGGTTCAAATTCGCTGTCGGAGTTGTCTGCCGTTGGATACTCCTGATCTGCGGGGGCAATCTCACTCGCCTCAATGTGATGGTTCGTTGCCAATTGCGTCATCATGCTGATTTTATGTGGCGCGGAAATGTCTGCTGTGGCTACTTTGAGTCTGCTTGAGGACAACTGGCGTTTTGCGGCTTTAGCGAGTGTCGCCTTCAAGAAATTGGGTTGCAGGTCGGTGGATAAAAGCGAGGAAT
>DOPG01000019.1:6324-6495 GCA_003513555.1 Rhodopirellula sp.
ATCTCAGCCAGAAATCATAAGCCTGACTGCTCTTGTAGAGTCTTGGACTAAGCATCTGTGATGGGGGGCCGTTACTGAGGCGGGATGATGATCTGGCGATCCACCAACGGTAGTGCCGTCATTATTTGAGTGGATGCAGCGTGCTGCGGCAATCAGACGCAACGGATTTCG
>DOPG01000379.1 GCA_003513555.1 Rhodopirellula sp.
CCCAGATGGATGCATGAAAGCTCGAACGCAAAATCTGGCGGACCTCAGGCTTTACTTGGTAAGAACGTAACGAGCAAGAGGCAACTTCAAGGTATTGGACGCCGACGGATTTTCGTATGGTAGCCGTTCGGTGGTCGGATGCGCACTGAGCGTGTAATTGACAGGTTCAGGAAGACCGTGAGCTACGGCGGGTGTCGATTTGACAACGTTGTCCTGCTTGCTCAGTACCGATACGTGAGTGCGAAACTACCGCCATGGAACACCGCGTTTCCTGTATCATCACTGCCAGTGCCAGAAAAGAAGTTCGTTGCTTGAAGCTGGTCCGTGGCAATCGCCACACGTTCCAGCAGAAACAAGGTGTATCCGCCGCTCACGCTAACGCAATGGGTTAGTGGGATTTCCATGCCGATGTTGAATTCGCCAGCGAAGGTTGCTGTATCAGCCGGTGAGTCCGCTCGCTGTCCCACGGTGCCTGTCAAAATCGAGGTTTGTTCGGCGTCGTTTCCATAGAGTCCGATCTTGGCTGACCACGTGAGCCAACGGCAATCGAATAGCGGCATGTCGGGAATGCTGGTGACTCCCACCTGCACCCCGTACAGATCGTTATGCGTGATGGTGCGGTAGGTGACCGGACTCGTTGGAGAATTTAACTTCGTGTTGAGTCGTTCATCGAATCCGATATACCTGATTCCAGCGATGTATTGGAAGGGGCAGTAGGTGACGAACTGCCAGTTTGCTTCGAGGCTGTACAAGTCAGACCGATAGGTCGCTTCGAGCGAGGTGACGTCGCTGATGAAAACTGGAAGAGCCGCTTTTATTTCAGCAGTTCCGCCAGCGACGGTTGCTGTGTTTGCAACCAGCGAGTCGATTCCCATGAATCGTAGTGAAAACGAGTTCTCGTTCCATTGGATTCGGCTTATGGATAAGTCGATGCCAGGCGCCCAGTCAAATTTTAAGTCATCACGATTGATTTGACGAATGGGGTTGGTTGAGTCGCTGACTAACACGCCTGAGCTTGGCGTGACACGTGTGATGGCAAGAAAACGCGATGTTGCCCGCCATTGTGGCCGGTAAGCCTCACAGTCGGTTCGGGCGTTATAAAATTGATTTGTAAAGCGTGTTGAATTGCAGTCTTGGCATTGGCAGTGCGACATGACCCCTGGCATTGAGTCACTTCCGACCGTGATGTCCATGCGATCTTGGGATATGCACCCCATCTCGCCTAATAAGGGGCACAAGGTGCCACCTTCATAGGGCGTCCCGTCGCAAGAGTTAGGCTCCGCCGTGGCAGGGGCGGAGAAAAGTAGTATCGACATTCCCAAAGTGACGCATAGCCGCAGAATTGCGGAAACGCATGGAGCTCGACGCTGCGGAGAGACGCAGCCTACGCTGGTGCCGGTGTGTTCGACGCTCAGTGGCACAGTTGGTTTTCCACGATGGACATGCTTTAGGAGGCAACGTGGTATCTACAAACGGACCCACTTGTTAGTCATTGAATCGGCACGCGAAGGTCGGATGATTGATAAAATCGGAATAATTGGAACAACTTTCACAGGTTAGCCAAGTTATCATTGAGGTCATGCGAGAATGGTGGTGGACCCCGATACGACAGTGCCGATATGCCAACGTGCGGGATGGATTTAGATGACGGCTCTCACGCAAGTCTTGTTTTTGGGTGCCGGGAGTGACTTGATGGATCACTTGATCAGTGACTTGCTTGCTGTCAAAAGGCGATGCCGTCACAGCTGCGATGGGGAATCGGGTGCTCTTTTTGTTGGGGCGTGGATTTGATGAAACCAAAACCTGTTTCCTGCCGTGCGAGATCCACGCGATCTGGGCGTGAGTGGCATCGCGCTGGTAGGCTCACTCGGACGTTGAAGTTTGAGCAGCTTGAAGAGAAACGGCTACTCGCAGTTTTTACCGTCGATAGTTTCGTCGATCAGGTGGATCTGAATCCAGGTGATGGGGTTTGTGCTGTCGCCGGTGGAGGTGGCTGCACTTTGAGGGCCGCTGTCATGGAAGCAAATGCGTGGGGCACGGCACTGCAGCCAGATCGCATTGTGTTGCCACCTGGTGAATATCTGTTTTCCTTAGCAGGCAATGGCAACTTGGCAGGTGATCTCGACATCACACAATCGATGGTTTTGGTGGGGGCCGGAGCAGCGACTACCGCCGTTGATGCGAGTGGTCTTGATCGCGTTTTTGATATACGAACAGGGAACGTTGAGATTCACGGGTTAACGATACGAGGTGGTGTCGTTGATGATACGGACAGTTTGCTGGATGGCACTGGCGGAGGGGTGAGGAATGAAGGAACTTTACTGCTGGCAGATAGTGTTGTTACCGGGAATCGGGCCAGCCGAGGAGGTGGGATTGGCAATTACAACGGCACTTTGAGCGTGCAGCGCAGTATCATTACAGGAAATGGAGATGCAGCGACGCAGTCGGGTGGGGGAATTGAGAACTACTCTTATTATGATCCTGCTTCAGTGTCTGTGATGGACAGCACGGTCTCCGGCAATCGAGCTGCTGTTGGCGGCGGAGTGAACAACCATGCTTATGATGGGGTGGCATCGGCGGTGATCTCGGGCAGTACGATTTCTGAAAACAATGCCGATGATGGTGGCGGTGTTGCAAATCGCGCTGTCTATTATGCAGAACAGGGCCCCCTGGCGTCGTTGACCATTGTCGGCAGTACCATTTCCGGGAATGTGGGATCAGCGAGTGGTGGCGGAGTACATAGTCAAGCGACCAGCGATAGTGCTGCAACGTTAACCATTCGTAATAGTACGATCGCACGCAACACAGCAGCGGGTGGACCCGGAGGTGGGATACATGTGATCGATAGCCCGGGGACCACTTGCACTCTCAGCAGCGTCTTGCTAGCCGAGAACTCTTCTGTAGGATCGGGGGCAGACTTGGAAGTTGCTTCACTGTCAGCCAGTTATACGCTGGTGGGAACGCCGGGTGGACACAACCTGGTAAATGAAGCGAATAATAATGTGGTTGGCGTTGACGCGCTGCTTCTTGATTTGGCTGACAACGGTGGGTTAACGTTTTCGCATGAGTTGGCGAGCGGAAGCCCCGCAATCGATCAAGGGGCAAATCTTGATGGCTTGTACGGGGATCAGCGTGGCAGCGGATTTGCCCGAACCGTGGATGATGGATCCGTGCCAAACGCCGCCGATGGAACAGATATCGGTTCCATCGAATTGGGGCAGGTCGGTGCTGCGTTCGATTTTGGTGATGCACCAGAGTCAATGCTTGTGGGGGTGACGGAACGCTTTTACCCAACTCGGTTAGCTGCCAATGGTGCTAGGCATCGGGTCGTCCCGGGTGCGCCTCGGCTAGGAACGGTGGCGGCCGACCCAGAAGTGGATGCCTTTCCTGTTGCCACAGCTTCCGGAGATGATCTTGTAGGTTTTGATGATGAAGATGGACTCGCCGCTGATGAAATTATTTTGACACCCGGCACCTCGATGCAGGACGTAATCCTGACCCACGATGGTGGCATCAATGGTGCGTTTCTCAATGTTTGGATCGATCTGAACCTGGATGGTGATTGGAGCGATGTTGGAGAACAGGTCGTCGATGACATGCGGTTGGCATCGGGCGTTTCATTCACCTCGTTGGCGGGTGTGACGGTGCCAGCTGACATCGCCACGGGGACGACATTTCTGCGGGCGCGAATCAGTACCGAGGCTGGGCTTGGTGCAACGGGCCCCGCGATTGATGGTGAGGTCGAGGATTTTGCTCTGGCGGTGGGTAGTCCGCCCGCTCAAGTCGCTGATCTTTCTTTGAGCAATGTTGTTAATGAATCCAATCCAGACCTCAACGAGACGGTTCGTTTCTTGCTTAGCGTCGAAAATTCAGGACCTGTCCCAGCAACAGGAATTGAAGTCTCCGCATTGCTGCCGTTCGAGCTCTATTATGAGACCGCGCAGGCAAGCATGGGAGCCTATGATGATTTTGATGGGATTTGGATGCTGGATCAGTTGTTGCCCGGTCAATCTGCGTCATTACAAATCGATGCAATTGTTGAAACGACGGATCCCGTATCCTTCACGGCGGAGATCGTTGCTTCGGATCAGGCAGATACGGATTCGACGCCCGGTAACGGCATTAGCAGTGAAGATGACCAGGCAACTTCAGCACTTGGGACTTGCTTAGCCGCCGCGCCCTTGCATGTGGGACTCAATCGTTTGCGTTATGCCTGTGCAACACCGGGGGCATTCACGGGATTTGTTCGTGGCTCTGAGAGAGGCTTGACGACGTTTTCCGAGTATCAAGTCACGGTTGATGTTGCTGATGCAGAGCAGATGGCGATTGGCATCGCTGATACGAATGGTGTCGCCCAAGTATTCTTTGAGTTGAATGAAGCGTCGATCGCTGAACCCTTGCTGATACAGGCCTTTGAAATGTTTCCGGCGGTCAGAAAAGGGAATACCCTTTCCCTGGGTGAAGCCGAACAGTTCCTGCATGCGGTGAGTGTCGGGGGCGGTGGTGCCTCGTTGCAGCAGGAAGTGGTGCAGCCCACGGTGGTTCAGGCCTTGATGGCGTGGCATGCTTCGGGGGTGGATGCACGGACACTGCGCCAACTTGCAGGTGTGAGTGTCACCATCACCGACCTTCCGGAAAATGTGCTTGCGCGCGCTTCTGGCCGCGCCATTGTGCTTGATCATGACGCAGCAGGAAACGGTTGGTATGTCGATCCAACCCCATGGGAACATGGAGAATTTGCCGGACTCCCGGTGGCAGGTCACGCGGTCAACGGTGCGGCGGCGGGGCGCATCGACCTGCTAACAACCTTAACGCACGAATTTGGTCATTTGTTAGGGCTCGATGATTCGCGGCAAGTCAATCACGTCATGCATCATGAGCTTGAGGTGGGACGACGGGTGTTGCCGGAAGTATCCATCGTAGATCCGCATGGTTTTGACATCAACAGAGATGAACGGGTCTCCAGTCTTGATGCGTTGGTGGTGATCAATGAGCTTTCAAAACAGAGTTCCCTGAAAACAGACGACAGGTTTTGGCATGGGCATCCGAACCTGGACTGGCTCCCCTTCGACACCAACATGGACGGTTACCTAAGCTCAATTGATGTGCTTGCCATTCTGAACCATCTTTTCCGGGAACGGATTTCAGCGGGTGAGGCTGAATATGTTCAGTTTGGAGTGCCAGGGGGGCGCAAGGAAGTCACTGCGACCGCTGTTGACAGCGTGCATGCCGAAATCACAAGGGAAGGAATTTGGAGGGCATTGTGTTTAGATTCGGACGTTCTCGTGGGGCATGTCCGAGACAAAGTTTCTGGATCGCTGATCACTTCGCACAACAAGTTGGCTCGTTTTCGCGGCACGAGTGCGTCCGATGGGTTCCTGGGTGTGGAACGCGGATCGCTGCTCAATGTTTTTGATATGGAATTGTTGCCTGCCCTCGATGGCGGCATGTCCCAAGGGATAACGTCGGAAGAGTTCAGTCAGGTAAAGGTACCCTGACAGACGATTAGCAACCTCGCTTGATCGGAAGGTTGGCGGGTAAGCATCAGTCTGAGCAGAACTGTTCAAATGTTAGGAACACTTGGAGTTGAATACGGCTGCGTCATGAAAGAAATCGATGCGATCTTCATGGAACATGCCCGGCAAAGCAAGTGCTTTACCGGGCATTTGAGTGCAGTCTTGGGCTGGTGTCACTGTGGCGCGTTGCCCCTATTCCTTTTCTGCACGCGCTTTGGACGCAGCAGCAAAGTCACCAGCAATAGCCATGATAAGCTTTTCAGGGTCAATGTACTTATTGATTGCCTTGTTGACACTCTCAACCGTTGCTGCCTGAATCTGGGCATCGTGCTCCGCGTAATGAGCCATGGTGCGATCGTTAAACAACGTGGAAAGCAGTTCACTGGTCAATGCACCATCACCACTTCGGCGGACGCGTGCAGCTTGCAGGTAAGCAACTTTTGCTTGGTCCAGTTCCTCTTGGGTGATCCCGTCTTTACGGAGTTTTTCCAGTTCGTCGATCATGACAGCCATGAGCTTGTCGCGATTTTTCGGGTTGGTGATGGCGTAAAGCGTAAAGTCAACACGGCTGTCTTTCGCCCTCGCCGAGATGCCACTGCGAACACCGTAAGAGAGGCCCTCTTGCTGACGCACACGGTTTCCGAGTCGGCTGCTAAGTGATCCACCGCCAAGGATATAATTCCCTAGTACTAGCGAAGCATATTCAGGATCGGAGTCCTTGAGGTCGTATTGCTGGCTGCTAAAGAAGAATGCATTGGCTTTATCGGGGGTCTCAATGATGTCGAGTGACTGCTCAACTTCCGGATGGGCTTTTCGGTCAACTCGAACGTAGGGTTGATCCGTTTGCCAGTCAGCTAACTGAGTATTGATGAGCGACTTGAGTTCATCCGGGTCAAAGTCGCCGACAGCAGAGAGTTCTCCAGCCTGATTGCTAAGGAACCCCGCGTGCAGTGCTCGGATTTCGTCAATGGTCACGTTTTTGTACATGTCGATCTCTTCTTCAACAGACATCACATAACGAACATCGTCCTTGGCATAGGGCGATAAGCTGCGTCGTACACTGCGTGGGGCGAGCGACTGCGGTTCGGTTGTACCCTGCTGAAGATTCGTAATGATTTGACGCCGCAGCACTTCAAGCTCGTCGGCGTCCAGGCGGGGACGGCGAAGGACATCAGCGAGCAGTTCAACTGCTTCGGGCAGGTATTCCCGTTTGGTTTTCAGGCTTGCCTGCAGGACGCCAATGGTCGTGCTCATTGACATTTCGATCCGCAGGCGATTGAGTTCGTCCTGCAATTCCGTGTAATCGTACTGTTCTGTCCCGCGCGCCATCAGGATTCCGAGCAGTTCCGTTGCTCCAATCTTATCTTTTAGTGTTTCACCGGTTCCGAATCGCAAGGTGAGTTGCATGGATACTGTTTCACCACGCGTTTTCTTGGGCAGGAATGCGTACTCAAGTCCACCCGTTAACTTTCCCCGGAGCGTGCGTTTTTCAATCGCGTTTGGCTCCGGATCGATTTGCTCTCCAGCTGCCACAGCCTTCCGTCCTTTGTAGCCCTCTAGCATTGCCGCGATATCTGGAGCCTCAGGAATATTGACACGATCCGATTCCTCGCTTGGAATGAAAAGGCCCGTGGTCCGGTTGTTGCGTACAAAGTACCGCTCGGCGACTTGTTGCACCTGTTCACGAGTCAGGGACTCGATGGCGTCGCGATACATGAAGTAGAGTCTCCAGTCACCCTGAGCCGCCCAGTCGCTAAGTGAAATCGCAATTCGGTCCGAGTCGGAAGTTTCAAGTTCGCGTGCCTTTAGGATCTGCTGGACCGCTCGCTTGACTTCGGTTTCGGTGACAGGGTCTTCGCGAAATGACTGTTCGACAATCTCGTTCATTTTCAGACGAGCTTTTTCAAGTGAGCCATCGCCGGCCACCTCGGCCAAGGTCATGAACAACCCCGGCTCTGCAAAGGCATTTGCCAACGCATAGACGCTGGTTGCAAGTTCGCTTTCAACAAGGCCCTTGTACAGACGACCTGTGGGTTGGTCACTGAGGATGTATACCAGAGCTTTTGCGGCTGCGTAATCTGGGTGACTGCCAGCTGGAATGTGATAGGCGTTCCCCACCAACTGTGTTTCGCCGACACGTCGGACAACAACCGTGCGTTCTCCGTCTTGTGCTGGTTCTGTCGTGTAGGTGTCATCGAGGGGAACATCGGGATTGGAAAGGGCGCCGAAATACTTCTCGAGATAATCGAGCGCGTCTTCCTCGTCAAATTTTCCCGCAACGATCACC
>DOPG01000392.1:0-1859 GCA_003513555.1 Rhodopirellula sp.
AAATCGCTCCGGAACGCACAGAATCGGCAACGATAAACGCAGACGTTGGTCGGATTGAGGTGGGTGTTGATATTGAAGTAGGCCACATTACCATTCTTCCGTTCCCGCACAAAATTGGCGAGTTCACCGACGGCTTGTAGCGGAACTTCAGGATCATACAGAAAGATCCCATCATCCAGACTCAGGCGTTCCTGTGCCTCAACCTTGTCACGAATCTCTCGAAAGCGGGCATCACGTTCAGTCACGTTCATGATCGGCGATTATGTTACGGAGGTAAAAACGGGCGATAACTTGCTGGCCCATCACTCCCTTAATGAACCGGTAACCACTCTGCCCCACAACTGTAAGAGGTCACGAGCGATGGGAAAACCGGTGATCCAAAGGCGTTAGGACGACAGCTAGCTCAGAAATCGACCCAATCAGGCTGCTATCTGTGGCGAAACAGTCAATTGACCCAATAACAGTCGATCACGCCGACCACCAACAAAGCCACGCTGATCGCGGCATTCATATCAAAAAATGCTTGATTCACTCGATCCAAATCCCCCGGTTTGACGATCGAATGCTGGCGAATCACGAGCACGGTAATCAGGCCCAACGCAGCCCAAAATAACCATCCAAAACCAACTGACTTGGCGAAGAGTGGTAGGCAAGCCAGCAAAATCAACATGACCACGTGGCAACCGGCTGATATTTTCAGTGCCCCAGCAACACCAAACTTAGCCGGAACACTATTCAAACCCACTTTTGCGTCGTACGCCGCATCCTGGCAAGCATAAATGATGTCAAATCCAGTGACCCATGCTGCCACCGATGCGGCAAGAATCAGCGGAGCAACGAGGTCAACCGGGTTTAAAAGAGACTCAGGGCCACGAATAGCCACCCACGCGCAAAGCGGTGAGAGGCTCAGCGCTATCCCAAGCCACAAGTGAGCTGCAGAGGTGAATCGCTTGGCAAGGCTGTACCCGCAAAGAAAAGCGAGCACCGGCAAAGACGCCAGCAGAGGCACCACATTGGGTAGGAACAAAGCGGTGGAAGCAATGAACGCCAAACTGCACAGCACCGTGAAGCCCCAGACCGCTCGCCGGCTCAGAATGCCAGCCGGAACATGCCTGGCGGCAGTTCGAGGGTTATCGGCATCAATATCAGCATCAACGACACGATTGAATGCCATCGCAGCACTGCGTGCAAAGACCATGCACAGCAAAATACCCACCAAATCCCGGAACCTGAAAATAGGGTAGCCGCCGTCCGGCAAAGGACCACTGAAAGCCATTGCTGTCGCTAAAGCGGCAAACGGTAGCGCGAAGATCGTGTGACTGAAACGGATCAATCCCAGCCAATCCCCCAGATTGCTGCGTTTCTTTTCCGTCAAATCCATCTCCCTTACCCATTCAGTATTGATTCGATTATGTGTCTGCCGACGGAATTGCCTTGACCCCGTCAATCAACACTTCAAGATCGGTTGGCTTCCGCAGACTTCGGGGAATAATATTCCCGATCACACCGTCCGAGCTTATGACGCCATTATCGAAAGTCATGGGTTCGGGACGGTAGAACGCGGATGCGTTTGTCTGGCTGCACAACGCCAGCATTTACTTCGTGCTGCACTTCGCTTTTGTATTTTCAAAACCTTTGTATTTGCAAAACCGTTGACACCCATTGATTCTTCACGAACTACAAAGATCCGCCTGCCCTTCAGACGCGGAAAGGCTTCTGTATGCTTTTGCAACTCGAACATTCAGTCCTATCAAGGAGTCCCCAAAAGCAGAATCAGCCTCACCCAACGCTTCAGAGTGAGACGTGCTGCTACCGCGACAGTCGCCCTTCCCGCCTGCTGCGAATTTTCATCCCCCCCC
>DOPG01000392.1:2079-4102 GCA_003513555.1 Rhodopirellula sp.
TTCCTTCGGCGTTCAAACATCAGCAATGAGCTGACCACTAGCCGGATCCACCAACCATTTCGGCTGATCAACCGTCCCCTTGGATACTCTTTTTTACCCGACGCACGCCGCAAATCACATCACTTACGATCATCGATCTGCACCCCGCTCCTGCCATAACTCATTGCCAAGCAGGTATCCTCATCGCTAAGCTGATAGCAGTTTAGCCGCTTGCACGAGTTGCGGGCAGGCTATCCGGAAGCGTTTGCTGGTCTGGTGACCGCCCTAGTCTTCAAAACTGGTGAAGCGTCCGAAAAGGCGCTTGGTGGGTTCGATTCCCATCCGCTTCCGCTTGCGAGTGGAGTCCATGGCGTGCTGGCAACAGACCCAAAGGTTGTCCTGCGAGTCCACCTGCCTGAAGCGTGTCACGTTCCGCCAAAGTCGGACCGTTCGCCGCCGCCAAGATGCCTGTGCTACAGGAAGAAAGAGTATGCCATAGCGGCTTCTCGCACTTCGCGGCATCCCGCACGTTGAGGGCCGCACCGCTGAACTTGCCTAGCCGGATCCGACAGCAAGCAGATTCACCTACCTGACGCAGCAGGTGGAAAATTCAGTCCTCAGCTATCAAGTCTCAAACTCTCGCGACAGCGAGTCCATCCACGAGAGCTGACGCTACTCACCAGAGTTCACGAGGCGTCGAGCTCTCCAAACTGCACTTCACCTGCCATGGTGCGCAGTTTGTCCATTGCACGACGCTCAAGTTGTCGTACACGCTCTTTCGAAATCCCCAACCGATCAGCCAGAGATTGCAAAGTGTGAACTTTACGGTGGGAACCAAGCGAAAAACGAGCGCGTACGATGAACTTCTCGCGACGGTCGAGATCATCAAGCATCACGGCTAGGCGACTGCGGAGCTCATGCCATCGCTTCTCACTGATGGCGGAACTCCTCCCTTCGTCACTGATCTCCAGGTCCATGTCCTGCAATCCACTCGCCACTTTTTGGCGATCTTGCTGATTGACGACCACCGTCCGATAAGCATTTCTGCGTACCACTTGAGTTGCGTAAGTACTGAAGCGAAAGCCACGATCGTAGTCAAATTTCTCAACTGCCCTGATCAAGCCCACGATACCGTCACTCAGCAGGTCGTCAAAAGTATTGTTCGGATTCACGAACTTCTTCACAATCGAGAAGACAAGACGAAGGTTCGCCTCGACAATCCGGTCTCGATGCCATTCGGCGAGCGCAACAAGTTTCTCGATGAGATCCAGACGCACACGGGAAGGACGGTCCACATTCAACAAACTTCGGTGCACCGAGGCCTGATGCATCAAAAAATTCATTCGCTGAAACAGGAGTTGTTCCTGCTCTTGACTGAGTAGCGGAGCTTCACAAAGCCGGCTCAGGTGGATCGGCAAATCGACACCGCTTTTGCGAAGAGCCGCGATTCCCAACTCGCTGCGGCGGGGTGCCAGACCCAACTCGTCCGCGAAGATGGCACGGCCTGCTCGCGGCTTCGAGAAATCCGGGTTTCCAATAAAGCCTAGCTCTCGCCGGAGCCACTTCTTGGTATGGCTTTTTAATGCGATGGGATCAGAACTCGCCACGACGAGCTCCTCGGAAATTTCAGCATTGGCCTCCGCCAGTTCCTTGGACGAAATCCAGGCTCCCACACGAGGGGGGACGGCACTCGCAGTGAGTCGAGTAGCGTGAATGCTGTCTCTGTCCTGCTCGTTGGTTTGCTTTGTGCGACTCGACATTAAACCGGCTTCTCCGTTTTGATTTCTCGGATTGATTCCTCGGCGGATCAAACGCGACTGAACGCTTTCAGGTCGCGGTTGAACGGTTTGAACGTTTAAAACATCCAAAACGTTCATCTAGGTATATCGCCGGTTGAATCGCTCGGCAACGGGTTTTTACCCAAAATGGGAAAAAATATTCTGTTTCGCGAAAAAACACGGCAACATGGGGCAGAAACTCTCCGAAAAGATTGACGAAGACGGTATACTGCAGTTGGAATTAAAACGTTCAAATCGCTCCCTAC
>DOPG01000392.1:4298-10861 GCA_003513555.1 Rhodopirellula sp.
AGGACCAAAAACGTTCAAATCGCTCCCTATCCCAATCGCCATGCCCGCTCAGCAACCCCAATACTCGCCGAAGCAAGTCGCTGCCGCCTTGAGCGCTAGCGAATCCTCGGTGAAACGATGGTGTGATCAGGGAGCAATTCCCACGATCCGCACCGTGGGCGGGCATCGCAAGATCACCCTCGAGGGACTTCAAGACTTTTTGCGGAGGACCAATCGTGGGCTTGAGGCTCCCCAAGCGCTAGGCCTGCCTTCGCAGCAAAGCCGGAGCAACGGCCTTGTTCCTGGAGGCGACGATCCGGATCAGCAGTTGTTTCGAAATGCGTTGGCAAGCGGCGACGAGGACACATGTCGCAGGGTAATCTGGAAGCGGGTTAGGAGCGGAGAACTTCGCAGTGAAGTAGCTGGCTATTTAGTCACCGACGCGATGCACGGTTTCGGGCAAGCCTGGGACTGTGATCAGTTAGATGCGTACCAGGAGCGGCGAGGATGTGATATTTGCATTCGCCTGATCAACGAGCTTAGGGGCGACCTGCCTCCAATTGCAGACAACGCGGCCGTCGCCATTGGTGGTGCTCCCGAAGGAGACCCTTATCAGTTGCCCACTGCTCTGGTTGAACTGTCCCTGCGGGAAGCTGGCTGGAATGCCGTTAGCCTTGGCAGCAATCTGCCTACTGATAGCTTCATTCAGGCGATACTCGACTACCAGCCACAGATGGTTTGGCTAAGCGTCTCCACCATTTCGGACATCCCCGCATTCATCTCTGAGCAGAATCGTCTGGCACAGCACATTAGCGATGATGTTTCATTATTGGTGGGAGGACGGGCCTTGAATGCGGAACTGCGCCCCAAACTTCGGTACACTGCACATTGCACCGGGTTGCGGAATCTCGTGGACCTTGCTTCCATGATTCGTCCAGTAGGCGGACGCTAGCAGCCACCCGTCGTAGATTCGGTCGAGGTAAGCAATCTCTCCCCATCGTGAACCCAGCGTGAAAATTGATTTTCGGGTCACAGCGCGGCACGTCTAGGGGGGTTGATGGTGCGTGACCAAAGTGGAACCTCCTTGGGAACTCTGCCTTAGTCACGATCTACCCTTAGCCAAATTGTTCAGAGATCGGCCCGGAACCCAACTAAGATGAGCTCCGGAGCCTGTTTTCCCCGGTTACTCGTGTCGCAATCACAAGGAAAAGCTGTGTTTCAATTATGCAATGGCATTCACTTCCCGCTCTTCTTGGTACTTGCGATCCTACCCGCCATGAACCAAGACTCGATCATATCCGCGCAACAACTCGCCCCCACCAAGTCCGGCATCTCCTACGCTGAAGTGGACCAAAAGCCACAATTGCTAGATCTTTATCTTCCTCAAGACCAGAGTGACCCAGCACCGCTTGTAATCTGGGTGCACGGTGGTGCGTGGAGGGCTGGCTCTAGAACACGTGTTCCCGTCACTCGGCTTCTAGAGCACGGGCTGGCGATCGCGAGTGTTGACTATCGACTGAGCGGGCAGGCAGCATTTCCAGCGCAGGTCCACGACATCAACCGCGCAATTGATTATCTTCATCTCAACGCCGATGAACTAGGACTCGACCCCGCACGATTCGCGATTGCAGGTTCATCAGCCGGCGGACACTTGGCAGCCCTGGTTGGAGTCTCGCATGGCATCGCCGCGTTATCTGCGCCAACACCACAGGCACTGGCAACGAATTCCAAATCGCCACAACTCAAGGCAATCGTCTCGTTCTTTGGTGCGTCCAATCTGCAAACGATTTTGCAGCAGTCAACGCCTCATGGCCTGAGCGTACGCGTCCCAGCTCTACAGCTACTGCTGCGCGGCCAACCGGACCAGAACCCAGAACTAGCGAAACTAGCGAGCCCAGTCACTCATGTTGATTCCAACGATCCTCCGTTGTTGCTGCTACACGGTGACCAAGACCCGCAAATGCCGATCAACCAGTCCCACGAACTCGAAGGTGCGTACCGAAGGGCTGGCTGCCCGGTTCACTTCGATGTTGTCCATGGTGGCGGACATGGTGGGAAAAATTTCTTCACACAAGCACAGCTGAAGCGCGTAGCTGAATTCATCAAGGCTTCTTTTGCCGACTGATATCCGCGCGGATTCCATCGGAATACGGGCGGTTTCGCATGATAACGGAGCACACGCGAGGCACAAATCAGACACCACAAGGCACCAAACTGCGGCAGCTGCTGCTATCAGGAAATTTCTCACACATCACAGGACTTTCCAAATCTTCAGACCGACCGCAAATAGAGCATAAAAAAAGGCCGACACGAAATCTCGCGTCGGCCTCTCATGACTGATCCGGCAGTCACAGGGCGCTGCCGGTTTCAAATAGACTGGGGTTCAACGGCATCGGTGCGAGGCCATTGTCTGGGACTCAGTCGCGGTTACGTCCGCCACCACCACCGTCGCGACGTCCTCCGCCTCCACGGCCACCACGCCCGCCGCCACCACCGCCACCGCGACGGCGACGAGGACGATCATCATCGCCGCCTCGTTCTCGGTCTCGTTCTTCTCCGCCACCGTCAGCCTCTGCGGCTGCAGCCATCGGATCCTCTTCGCCAAGCTCTTCCAGAGCACGTCGGCGACTCAGTTTGACGCGATCATGCTCATCGACATCGATCACAAGCACCTTCATCGCATCCCCAACGTTCACGACGTTATCGATGCTGCTGATGTACCCACTGCTGAGTTCACTGATGTGACACAAACCATCACGTCCAGGAAGAATCTCAACGAATGCTCCAAACTCTTTGATGCTGCTTACTGTGCCGTCGTAAATCTTGCCAATCTGAACGGTCGCCGTGCAAGCTTCGACCGACCGAAGAGCTTCCTCGGCGGCATCCTTACTCGTACTTGCGATCAAGACAGTTCCATCATCATCAACTTCGATGACAGCACCTGTCGTCTCCTGAATACCGCGAATGTTCTTACCGCCGGGACCGATCAATGCGCCGATCTTGTCAGCTGCAATCTTGGTACGCAGCAATCGAGGAGCTGTTGCCGAGATTTCGCGACGAGGACGCGAAATTGTCGTCAGCATTTTCCGCAAGATCTCGATACGTGCTTCTCGCGATTGCTTGAGAGTGGCACGAATGATGTCTTCATTGATACCAGTGACCTTCAAGTCCAACTGGATACCAGTGATACCATTCTGGGTACCTGCAATCTTAAAGTCCATGTCACCGAAGTGATCTTCAGTACCGAGAATATCTGTCAGCAACACCCAGTCTTCCGAGCTTTTGCGAACCAAGCCAACCGAGATACCTGCGACAGGATTGGTAATGGGAACGCCAGAAGCCATCAGTGCGAGCGTCGCACCGCAAACACTGGCCATCGAGCTGCTACCATTGGACTCAAGAATGTCGCTAATGACCCGAATCGTGTAGGGGAAGTCCTCCGCGGCAGGCAGAACCGGAGCAACACTGCGTTCTGCAAGACAACCGTGGCCAATCTCTCGACGTCCAGGACCTCGAATTGGACGACACTCTCCTACCGAGAACGGTGGAAAGTTGTAGTCCAGCATGAATTTCTTGCTGTACTCATCCATCAATCCATCGACTCGTTGCTCATCACGGGAAGTTCCCAGAGCGACGGTCACAAGCGACTGTGTTTCTCCACGTTGGAACAATGCCGAGCCATGAACTCGTGGAAGCAGGTCCGTTTCACAGTAAATGGAACGCAGACTTTCATTGTCACGCCCGTCAGGCCTAGTTCCGGCGTAAATCAAATCGCGAACAACCTCTTCCTCGAGATCATGCCAGACCGATTTGAAACGCTTTTCGCAAACCGCATCGTCAGCTTTGGGATCAGGAATGACATCCAACTTGGCTCGATCGCGTAACGCTCGGACAGCATCAGCACGATCCTGTTTACCCGAGGTCTGTTGAGCAGCTTTGAATTCATCGTAGTAGTTGTCCGTCAGCCGCTTCAGCAGGCCATCGTCTTCGGGTGCAACGAACTCCTTCTTGGTCGGATTGACCTTGGCGTAAAGCTCTTCCTGCAGGTCAATGACGTCACGAATCACAGAGTGGGCGAACTGAATCGCAGCCATCATCTCGTCTTCCGGCATCTCCTGTGCGAAACCCTCGATCATCGCCACCTGCTCAGTTGAGCCGCTGACAATCATGTCGAGCTCGCTTTCCTCAAGGTCTGCATTGGTTGGGAAGGCGACCATTTCGCCATCAACCTTACCAACGCGAACACTTGCGATCGGCCCTTGGAATGGCAATTCGCTGACGTGCAATGCCGCGGCAGCACCATTCATTGCCAACACATCGCCGTCATTCTGCAAATCACTTGCAATGACGAACGCTTGAACCTGCACCTCATCACGGAAACCGTTCGGCCAGAGCGGGCGAATGGGTCGATCCATCAAACGCGAGCTCAGGATTTCCTTCGTGCTTGGACGTCCCTCACGCTTCAGGAATCCGCCGGGAAACTTACCAGCAGCAGCCAAACGCTCGCGGTAATCACATGTTAAGGGGAAGAAATCGAGGCCCGGTCGCGGGTCGCTCGAAGCGGTAGCGACCAAAACAACGGTCTCACCATATTGGACTAGAACACTACCAGCGGCTTGCTTGGCAAGCTGCCCCGTTTCGAACGACAAGGTTTGTTTGCCGATCTGCTTTTCAACTCGAATTCTTTTTTCGGTCACTTTCAAACTTCCTTCAACCTACAAGACAACAAGAAACCTCGGTGGATCTGGGTCCCCTGAACCAAAGCAGCGATGAAACCATCACCTTGGTTCTGGCAAGCCAGCCCATCCGGGTATTTTAAGGCATGTGAGCAATCGAACGATTGCATTCGAGAGGCGGCACAGTGGTGAAATACCAACTGTGGAGAGATAGGTGCGAACCATCCGTCAGCACGCGATGCATCCGGCCTGGCCGTTGATCTGCGAAAGCAGAGACATACCTGCAACCGCCTGCAACAGACGATTGGGTTTGCCATGTTCGCATGTCTGCGGCTCGGACGGGCTACTTACGAATGCCCAGTTTTCCGATGATATCGAGGTATCTCTGAGGCTCTTCACCCCGCACATAGTCAAGCAAACGTCGGCGACGGCTGACAAGACCCAGCAGGCCTCGTCGCGAAGCATAATCCTTACGGTGTGTCCGCATATGCTCAGTCAGCCCGTTAATCCGCTCCGTCAAGATGGCAATTTGCACCTCTGGGGAGCCGGTATCGGCGTTTGAATTACAGTTTTCGCCGATTACCTCGGTTTTTCGCTCTTTCGAGATCGTCATTCGTTTCTAGTCGTTTACGTCGTTCTTTTGCTCACAAGTTGGCCGGTAGTTTACCGGCATGACATTCTCACGCAACGCCAAAACGCCGCACCCGTGCAGAAAATTCACCCCAAAATCATTGACTTCCCTGCCCACCCCAGCTACCTAGGCTGCGAAATCGCGACTATCCTTCGCATTTTAAGCCCTGCAAGCACCTCTGCAGCCTGCTCAGCAGGGGTTCGACCATCACCACCTCGAAGATGAATCTCAGGAGCATGGGGAGACTCGTACGGATCACTGATCCCAGTGAAATGCTTGATTTCACCAGCCCGTGCCTTCTTGTACAGACCTTTCGGATCGCGCTGCTCGCAGATTTCCAGTGGTGTATCGACAAAGACCTCCAGAAAATCGCCAACACGACCTGATTTCTCAACGATGGCACGCACACGATCTCTGTCGCGTCGGTAAGGACTGACAAACGCCGTGAGCGTAATCAAACCTGCCGATGCCATTAAAGCAGCCACCGATCCCACCCTGCGAATATTCTCCTCTCGATCAACCTCGGCGAACCCCAAACCAAAGCGACTTGCAAAATCCTCGCCATGCTCCTCCGCAAGGACGCTCGGTGGAGCACACAACCCGTGCCGGATGTTGTCCCCATCCAGCAACATGGTGGCACAGCCCAGCTGCCCCAGATGCCGATCCAACTCGTTAGCCACCGTGCTTTTGCCGCAACCGCTCAGGCCAGTGAACCAGACCACCGCCCCTTTCTGCCCCAAACGCTGCTCACGCTGGTCCCGTGTGACGGTCTGGTCATGCCAGACAATATCTGACGGATCAGTCATAAGGTCCTTCCCTCGCGGTCGATTTGCTTGTGTGCTGTTGGTTGCTGTGCTACCTGAGTTTTCCAACTCAAGCGTTTCAATGCTTTCCTGCTATCCCGTTAGGGTTAACGCGATACAAGACTCGAACGTCTCTCTCTCGATGGCCTCAGCAGACCTTGCTGTGCGGTTAAGCTTGCGGTTGCCCCCAAGCTTAACCGCCAAAAACAGTCTTTGTCGAATCAAACAGATGTCCCGAGTTTGGAGACGTAACGAACACTGCCCCGAAAAAGTGGAACTGCCCAAATCGGAAATGCATTCGGAACGGAGAAGATCATCGATCACCGCTGGCTTTTACCCAGAGACGTATTCAGCCAGAAAATCCGTGAACCAGCACATCAGGAGCCATAACAAGCTGATTCGCGGAATCACCGCGGAATCCGCACACGCGTCGCTCCCGCTTAACATTGGCGTCAAACTCTAAAAGGTATCTGG
>DOPG01000392.1:11073-15521 GCA_003513555.1 Rhodopirellula sp.
CTCTAAAAGGTATCTGGATAAATGACCAATTCGATTCGACGGTTCGCGACTCGGCCAGCCGGCGTGTCGTTGCTTTGGCGTGGGTTGTTTGAACCCTGCGCCACGGTGAACAACTGCTGTCCAGGCAAACCAGATCGACGCGTCAAGAAATCGAGAACCGCCAAAGCTTGGGCAGAGGTCAGCTGGTGACTGGTAGCGACGCTACCGCCATAGATCTGGGCATTATCGGTGTAACTTTCGATCCCAATCCGCTGCCTTGGAAATACTGTACTCACTTGGGCCGCCACTGGATCCAGCACTTGCGCGGCTTGAGCATGGATCTGAGCGGTTCCGGGCTGGAAGACCTGATCGGCTGGGATCACAATTCGCACCACATCGCGATCTTTCTCAACAGGTATGCCGCCCAAATTCAGCCGTGCTGCCTGTTTCGCCAGGTCGGTATTTGCTTGCAGGGTTGCATTTCCACGAAGCTGCGTTGAAGCTTGGAAACCCTTGACCTGACTTTCTGCCGCCTCTCGAGCGATCCGAGTACTTTCGAGTTGCTGAGAAACCTCAGCTAACTGAGTCCGCAGCAAGTCGGCTTCGTCTTTGTACACCTGAGCTTTTTGCTCGGTTTGAGCCATTTGAATGTGCAACTGACGATTATCGTCATCCACCAACTGAGCCCGTCGCTGCAACTCAGAAATCCGAGCTTCAGCAGGATTCGCCGCCAGCGCATTGGGAGGTCGTTGCCAGGCGGAACCACCCAGGTAGGGATTTTGGGTGCAGCCAGAGGCGATGAACGCCACAAAAAAAACGAGCACCGGCGTCAAAACAGCACAGTTCCGCACGGTCATTTTGGCAGCGTTTCGAAACGTGATTCGCAGATAATGCTTTGAGGAATTCATTCCCAGCTTCCTTCCTAGTCAGCGCAGACTTTGCCGCAGTTGCGTTGGACGGTAAAGTCTCTCGCAGATGACGACAAGATCAGTTCCTGTTACCACATCGCACCCTTTTATATGCAAGCATTTACTGCTTTGCCAAGTTGCTCCAGTACACAGGCCGACCGTTGCCACCAAAGTTTGAATCGAACGCCCGCAGTACCTCGATTACCCTGACCCACTGGCCGAGTTCTTGCCACGTGAGTCAAGCAATTCACCATCAGCCCCAAAAAAACTTCGACGGTACACGGCTTGTCAGTCAGCACGAGCACACCCACTCAAACTCTCGATCCTCATTTTTTAAGTAAGGTAACTTCAGAATGTTAAGCGAACAAAAAGTTGGAGAACTTCGGTCTGAATTTGCCGCGCTTCGTCGCCAAGTGGGAGATCAAACCGCTGCTTTTTTTGATGGTCCCGCAGGCACCCAAGTACCGCGATGTGTGACCCAAGCGATCACTGATTATCTGGAACAATGCAACGCGAACCATGATGGCGCGTTTGCGACGAGCATTGAGAGTGACCAGTGGGTCAATCAGGCACATCAAGCAGCAGCCGATCTGGTGGGGTCTTCTGATCGTGGCACGATTGCTTTCGGCGCCAACATGACGTCACTCACGATGGCATTGTCGCGTGCATTGGCCCAAACGTGGAACGCAGGCGACGAAATCGTGCTATCTCGACTAGAACACGATGCAAACTTTTCACCTTGGGTTCTCGCCGCGCGAGACCGGGACGTTGAAATTCGCTACGTTGACATCAATCCTGAGGACTGCACCCTGAAACTAGATGAATACGCTCAGGTTCTCAATGACCGCACACGGCTAGTTGCGGTGGGCTGCGCATCGAATGCAGTGGGAACCATCAATCCAGTACAGAAAATATGCCAGTGGGCTCGCGAAGTGGGTGCCCTATCATTCCTCGATGCGGTGCACTACGCACCTCATGGATTGATCGATGTTGAGGCATGGGGTTGTGACTTCCTGATGTGCAGTGCCTACAAGTTCTTTGGCCCTCACGTTGGCATCCAATATGGACGCCGCGAGCTACTGGAATCACTGCAACCGTACAAGTTGCGTCCCGCAACAAACAATCTGCCTGGACGGTGGATGACCGGCACCCAAAATCATGAGTGCATCTGGGGCACGCGGGCGGCAATCGACTACATGGCAGCAATCGGCGGTGACATCACCAGTGGGTTGCCGCGCCGCGATGCACTACGGATGGCTTTCAAAAGTATCAAAGCATACGAGGAAACCCTGTTACTGCGATTGCTCGGTGGCCTACAGCAGATTGATGGAATCAAGGTTTGGGGAATCACGGATCCGACCCGCGTGCACGAGCGTTGCCCCACAATTTCGATCACACACGAGCGACTCACGCCACGGCTGATTGCGGAGCGATTGGCGGAGCATGGCATTTTTGTTTGGGACGGCAATTATTACGCGCTACCCCTGACCGAAAGCCTGGGGGTAGAGCCCGAAGGCATGGTGCGTATCGGGTTAGTTCATTACAACACGTTGTCGGAAGTCGACCGACTGCTCGACCACTTGGGTTCGCTCTAATCTACCGAAAATTTCGCCGCCGCCCTATTTTTGGCTTCATCAAAATCGACTCACAGCAACCTGTTCCGTGAAATTCGGATATTGCTCCGATCATTTGCCAACGTTTTGATTACGATGAAGTTGTGTGTGATCAGGTTCTGGTCAGCCAAATACCAAGCCCTCCTCCCCGCCCGTTCCTCGCTGGACTGTTCAAAAACGATGAAAAAGTTCATCCCCCTCATTCTCTGTCCCATTCTCGTCGTGAGCTCAGCATCCATGGCTGCAGCAGGCACCCGTGGCTGCGTTGCCAAGAAACTCAGCTCCATCCCGATCGTAAAAAGAGCGTTCGGCCCAACACGAAATCAGCTGATTTCCCAAAACCAGCAGCTCAATGTTGAGCTCAATGGGCTCAACCAGCAACTAGAAGAGCTGCAACTTGCACTCGCAGAGTCGGAAGCACTCTCAGCGAAGCAGGCCGCAGACATCCAGAGATGGACGCAATCACTCGCTGCGGCCCAGGCCGCCGGCGATAAAGCTAATGCAGCTCGCGAGCAGACCGAAAAAAATCTCGCCGCAGCAAACGCGGAAAAAAAGCAGGCACAAGCCACAGTAGAGGCGATGAAGCAAGCCGCCTTGCAGCAGAAAGCAGTTGCCGAAAAAGCAGCGCAACAAGCTGCCGCTGAAATGGCAAAGCTCAAGGATACCGTAGCTTCCTCACAAGAGGCCACAAACAACGCAAATCAACAACTCGCTGCATCACGTAAGCAGCTCACGAACTCAGAAAAAGCGCTGAAGGCTAGCCGCGATGAAGTCGCGGCCCTGAAAAAGGCAGAGCAGCAACGGAAACAGGACGAGGAAAAGAAACGCGCTGAGCAGAAAGCAATCCAAACCCCACCCGTTGAAGAGCAAGCCGACAGCGAGCCCGAGGAGCCAGCACCCGAAGACGCTGACACCACTGAGCCAGCAGCTGTTCCGGCCAAAGAAGAAGATACCCAAGCAGATGACGAAAAGCCTGCAGAGTAATCAGCAAATACCTGTCGGGCAGCAAGGCCGCCTGCACCCTTCGCATTAGCAGCGTTGTTAATGACATCATGTGCCGCATCGAAACGCACTGAACCTTGCTAGAGTCAACACGGCAGATTGGTTGATTAAGGCTTCAGTACTACCAACAAGAAGAACCGATGTCTCAGGACATCGGTTCTTTTTAGGCCCAAACGGTCGCCTCGTCACACCCAGCCAAAGTATTTCAGTGAAAACATATCAGGGAAGGCATGCCGACCAACGCCCGTTGTTCACGCGGCATTCCTTGTAAACCAACCACAAACGCCTCGACCTGCATCCTCTTACAGGCCGGCCAACACCGTAAATCAGAGACAAGGTCCCCCGGGAACCTCCTTCGGTCTGTTGGATCACTAAAGCACACGTTTTGTTAGCCTTTGCCGCTTCACTCTGTCCTTAGCGAGCGGGGCCCGCGTTTGACTCATTGTCCGAACCATCGCCCAACTCTTCCAAAGGAACCTCGCTCGCCTCCTCTGCGTCAAGTTCTTCAGCGGGCGTGTTCATCAAACGATCAAGAACACCGTTCACAAAACGTGGGCTATTCTTGTCGCCATATCTTTTTGCCAACAGAATGGCTTCATTCACCGCAACACGATCCGGCGTGTCACCGAACATGATCTCATAGCCACCCAGACGCAGAATATTGCGATCCACGACCGGCATCCGCGATAAGGACCATCGTGTTGCCAGTCGCTTCAAACGCTGATCGACTTCCTCACGATGTTCTAACGTTCCTCTTAGCAATGCACTGGCAAAATTAGTTAACGCCGACCTGCCCTGCATCCGCGAGCGAATGAACTTCTGTGCTTCGCCCGCGTCGCGGCTATCATTCACGTCCGCTTCGTACAGAAGTTGCAGTACGATTTCGCGGGCTCGGCGACGGCTGGACATACAGGCCTGGACGGTGAATGGCTTCAGAAGGAAAAAC
>DOPG01000186.1 GCA_003513555.1 Rhodopirellula sp.
CCGGCTTCCGGCACCATCCTTCAGGCGGGAAGTGATCAGCAATTGAGTGTTAGTTTTACCCCGACAGACTCAGTTAACTACAACACGGCATCGGCGAATGTATTGATCGATGTGCTCAAAGCGACTCCATCCATCTCATGGAGCAATCCTGCTGACATTTCCTACGGAACGCTGCTAAGTGGGACACAGCTGAATGCAACAGTTGACGGGAACTTGCCGGGAACGCGCACTTACGATCCGGTGGCAGGCACTTTGCTTGACGTCGGCGAGAACCAGCCGCTGAATGTTCTTTTCACGCCCACCGACACGGCAAACTATAACAACGTCGGTGCCTCGGTCGACATTGATGTTGTCAAGGCAGACCCTGAACTGTCGTGGCCTGATCCGGATGATATCGTCTACGGTACGCCACTCAGTGGAACCCAGTTGAACGCGACAGTCAGTGGTGGAGTGACTGGCAATTTCGTTTACACACCTGGTTCAGGGGACATTCTGGATGCTGGGCCAGACCAGCTGCTGACGGTCGACTTTACACCTACAGGCGTTGATGCGACTCGATACAATGCCGCGACCACAACTGCCGAGCTCAACGTGGTCAAAGCAGATCCTTCTATCACATGGAATGATCCAGCCGCCATTCCAAATGGAACGGTACTTAGTGCTACGCAATTGAATGCAACTGCCGATGTTGCAGGATCTTTCACTTACACACCAGATGCAGGCACCGCCTTGGGTGTGGGCAACGGGCAGACGCTGAACGTGACGTTTTCGCCTGATGATGCAGGTAATTTCAACACGGCAGTTGCTTCTGTCACGATTGATGTTTTACCGAATCAGACGCCAAGCTTCTCGGCGTCCGACCCCCCCACCATTGATGAGGATGATGGTGCGCAGACGATCACTGGATTTGTCAGCAGCTTTGATGCGGGAACAGGCGAGTCAGCTTTACAGTCCGTGCTTGCTTATCATGTGTCCAATCTGAGTTATCCCGGGATGTTTGCAACCATGCCCAGTGTGAGCAATGCAGGGGAACTGACTTATGAAATCGCATCGGATGTATTCGGGGAGGCAACCTTTGACCTTTCCGTCCAGGATGATGGTGGTACCGAGGGTGGCGGCATTGATATGTCTGGCACACAGAACTTTACCATCACTATTGAACCTGTTAACGACGCACCGAGTTTCAGTCTTGGTGGTCCAGTTGAGGTTCTTGAAGATTCCGGTGCCCAGACGGTAGTTGGCTTTGCATCGGATTTTGAAGCGGGGCAGTACGAGGATGGAACCTGGCCGGGTTCGCAGTTGATGCACGATGAGGGCCCCAACGGGACGGCGGATCCTCTTTCCACTGACAACTTCAATCCGACACCTCTCGGCTCAACCCAACCGGGCTCGAATCTTGTCACTGGGCATGTGGAGGATGCTTTTGGAGAGGGTGATACGGATGTTTTTACCTTCACTGTGGAGCCTGGCTTTCAGTGGAGTGGTTTGTATGTCGATGCTTACGCCTACCCCAACGGTGCGGGTACCGACAATGCAGCCTTCCTTGCACTCGATACAGGAACCTCGTTCCCGTATAACGCGGAAGACTTCGCGTCTTTCAATTTTGATCCGAATGGTTTTCTTGGTGGCACGATTTTCGGCACCGATGACGTGGGTGATTCGAACATTCTTCCGCGGGCCGGAAATGTTGCTGGTAGTGGTTTCAGTGGCCCGTTGGGTGCAGGCACTTACACGATTTATATTCAGCAGACAGGCCCAGCGAGCAGTTACACCCTTGATTTTGAGGTGACTTCGGTTGCTAGCCAGAGCGTGTCTTCATATGAAGTCAGTGGTGTCAGTATTCCCTCGTTGTTTTCTGCAGGTCCTGCGATAGACGCTAATGGCGATTTGACTTTCACACCGGCGGCCGACACGTTTGGAACCTCAACCTTTCAGGTTCGTGTGCTGGATGATGGTGGTGCGGAAAATGGTGGGGTAAATGCTTCCGGGTTCTTGACGGGGACCATCACGGTTGAAGAAGTTGTGGTAGACCGTGACTATGGTGACGCACCTGCTGCCTATGCTGTTCTAGCGATTGATAATGGTGCTTCACATGTTGTTGGGTCGCTGAAGCTTGGGGTCGCCGTTGATGCCGAGGTGGATGGGCAACCGTCCCCCGACGCTGACGGTGATGGTAGTGACGATGATGGTGTCGTTGAACTCGCCAGCGTGATTGCATTAAGTGATGCCGCAACAACCTCGAGCTTTCTTGTCACAGCATCTGAAGCAGGACGTGTCGATGCATGGATCGATTTCAATAACAATGGAGTCTGGTCGGATGCTGGGGAGCAGGTTGTTAATAACGTTGTTGTGAGTGGTGGTGTAAACACCTTCAGTTACGTTGTTCCGGCAGGAACAGCCGCGGGCGATAAGGTCGCACGTTTCCGGCTCAGTTCCGCCGGTGGCTTGGCACCCACGGGCGATGCCGTTGACGGTGAAGTTGAGGACATGCTGGTAGGTATTTCTGATGGATCGCTACCCTCTGCAGTGACTGTGGGCATGAATTCCGCAGCAACTTCCATCGAAATCAACACCGGCGTATTGGTCATTAACGACGGTGTTTTCGATTTGTTTTCAGCACCTTTGGATTCGATTGACACGCTGACAGTGAATGGTCGGCCCAGCAATGATGAAGTCACATTGGCGTTTGAGGCTGGGCCAACAAATGGGATCAGTCTTGATGGGGCTGGCGGTGACAATTCCCTCGTAGTGTCAGCAGCACACGCTGATTTCACTGTCAACGGTTCCTTGCTGGCTGTCAATTTTCAATCCATCAATGCTAATGCAGCGACCGCAACCGAAATTGTACTTGATGCACCCTCGATTTCTGCAATGTCACCTTCCACTAAAATGCTTCGAGTAACCGGTGGAGAGGGTGATGCTGTGGTTTTGCAAGACTCAGGAAATTGGCTCATGGCTAACCCGTTGATTGACAGTGGGCGGTTTTACCGAGTCGCTGAGAATCAAGTAACGTTAGAGCAGCTTCAGTTTGATAACCCTTCGTCAGCTTGGAGAAACTTCATTGTTCCCACTGATGTTGATGCCAGTGCTGACAGTACGGTGCTTGACGCTTTGTTGATCATTACGGAGGTTGGCAGGAATGAATACTCGGATTCTGCTACGGCGGTACTCAATGATCCACTATCAATCGGCTCTTGGCCGGGGCGTTACTTTGATGTCAGCCGTGACGGTAGAGTCTCTCCATTGGATGCCCTGCAAGTGCTGAATTTTCTGGCGTTGATTGGCAGTGGTGAAGGCGAAGCACTGTTGCCGGAAGATGTTGCGTTGGCCACCGCTGAGGGGGTTGCGGATGATCAGAGGATTGGGTGGCCGACTTGGGCCCAAAACCGCCGGGAAGTGGGAATGATGCTTGAACAGCGAAGTGATCTGATACTGCAGTCTGGGGGCCAGTCTAAGTTGCGGCTGGAAGATGCGAACATGCGTTTGCCGGAAATTGTTGCACAGCACAGTCTTTCAAAGACGACGAATGACTTCCTTTCCTCTGAATCACAGCTTTGGGCAGACCGGGTTGACCAGTTGTTGTCTGAGACTGTTGGTTTAGATGAATACTTGCAGTAGATGAGGCTTACCGGAAGCCGCTCGTTTCGGTTCGACTTGCGTTTGAAAGAAGAGGCGTAGAATGGGCTCGACCAGGCTGAGAAGGAGTTCGCAAAAGATCAGCAATAACTCCGTGACAACGATCACTTTAAGCAAATTCGGTTCATAGAACTCTCGCAGTCACGTATCACAGTCCGAGTTTTTTCCTGGTGTGGGGACTGGTGAGGTGTTTGGCGACATCAAAGGGTTCGCATGAGTCGCTGTGCGTGATCGGGCCGATTGACCTGGCAACCTTCAACGCTGCTTTGTTGAGTTTTATTGTCCGCATGCCCATGCCCATCAATGCGCCCGCCATTGACATTAGGATCGGGATGGATGCCTTCTTGCGTTGCTTGTCGATAGTTGCGATGTGCGTGAGAAAGTATGCTTCTTCTGATGTGCTTTTTTTCTTGCTCTTGGAAATCTCGTAGAGCAATCCGTAGCCACAACGGATCCGAATGGAATCCTTGCTTTTTGTCCACCGGTCAGCCAGTTCAACGACAAATGACGTTTTGGCCAAAGGCGCACCGCAGGCGGAGAATACATGGGCCAGATATCCACCTTCGAGTTCTTCGACCTGCCTCTCCGACTGTTCAATGGTCATGGTCTTGGGATCGTCAATCAGAATTGAAATGATCTTCATTTCATAAACATTTGATGTCCACAATGATCTGGCCAGCTTGGCATCACGACCAATCGATTTGGCGTACTTGCGGAGAATGGTCAAGCCGATGCCATAGCTCTTGAGCGTGCTGCTGTCGTGCTTCTTCCAATGCTCAATCCCGCGGGGGTCTTGGTGTTTTTTCAGGTACGCTTCGACTGTGGATTTATTCATGGATGAATTATAAGTCGGGATTTGGCAGGACGTGCCATAACCTTAAGCAAGATGAACTGTCTTTGTGGCCGCAGCATGTGCGTTGAACCAGAATGTCGACAATTTTTTCTACTGTGACCATTTCTGATTTCCGTCATGCTAAATTAGAGCGTTTCCCGGCATAGGCAAATGCAAGGTGTCGACAGGACTGGATCCCTCGACATGGATTTGGGTGCATCGGTGGGTGATTTGGTTGGACCGAAAATTCAGTTTGTCAGCCTTGTTCCCGTGCGGTTTCCCGGTGAAGGAGGGTGTAGGTGGCATCCCGCGATCTGTCCATGCAAAATTCCCGTGCCGGTGTTGGACGGGGCCGGTGTTAGCCAGTGCCGGTGTT
>DOPG01000226.1:0-4588 GCA_003513555.1 Rhodopirellula sp.
TGATCGAGCTTGATGCAGCTTCAGAAGCAGGGTTCGATGTGACCTTTACTGTATTCGGCGCTGATGCAGCCGACAGTGCGTTCGCAACGAAAACGAACGCAGGTGGAGCGGAACTTCTCCGGTTCGACCGGTCAGACTTTTATGGCACTCAAACTGGGCTCTTTGACACCACTCCCATTCCCGGTAAGGCTGCCAGTCAGAGTTCAATTCTGACATGGAGTGACGTTTATGCTTACGCGATTAGCGTAGACGGTGCTGGTGCGGGCGGCACTTTTCAAATGAACGAAGTTTACGCGACGATTCCTGAGCCCAGCTCCATGCTAGCGATGGCTGGTTTGTTTGGGGGTGCAGGTATTCTGCGCTTCCGGCGCCGGCGTTCAGCCAAGAAAACCGCGGAAGCGTAATGTTGGCTTCGAGTGAAACTTCAAGCGAACTCCAATCTGGAGTTCGCTTTTTTTTTTGCCTTGAACGAGACACAGCGAAGCTCATCGGGACATGAATGAAACTGAAGTGATACCTTTGGATTCAAATAAATGGAGCTTTGCTGAATCGCAAGGTTCGATTCAAAGCAACATACTGCCTCAGCTGCATGCCCACGTACCCGCTTGGATTGATGCGTTAAACTCCGGTTTGGGGCATCAAGCTTACGTGATCAGAGCCGCTGACCTAGGAAAAACGATTGGTGAGATTCCGCTGGTCTTCGTGAAGGGTCCCATTTTTGGCAAGTTCCTTTGCTCACTTCCCTACATCAACACGGGAGGTGCTTGGGCACTAAACGATGAAACTTGCAGTGCTCTCATTGACAGGGCATGTGACTTAGCTGACTCACTCGATGTGAGGTACCTTGAACTTCGGCACGAAAAATCATTCTCACATGCCAAGTTGAATGTTGAGCGCAGTGATAAAGTTCACATGCGTCTCAGTCTTCCCGATAGCGATGAGGCGCTCGACAAGTCTTTCAAGTCAAAACTGCGGAGCCAGATCCGAAAAAGCGTTAGCCACAATCACAGTGTAAAGTGGGGAAGCCACAATGCGTTAGATGACTTTTACTCCATCTTTGCTGTGAACATGCGAGATCTCGGAACCCCCGTTTTCCCGCGGCAACTATTTGCGGCGATACTCAGCGAGTTTGGGGATGAAGCCGAGCTCTGCATCGTAGAAAACGGTGGAAAGCCTGTCGCCGGTGCCTTACTCGTGCACAGCAACGGTACAACCGAAGTACCTAGCGCCAGTAGCCTTAGGTCCTGGAACCCGAAGGGGGCAAACATGTTCATGTACAGGCAACTCCTCGCCAGAGCGATACGACGCGGAAGTCACACTTTCGATTTCGGGCGCAGCAGTGTCGACAGCGGTACCTACAAGTTTAAAACACAATGGGGAGCCAAACCGCACCCTGCAATTTGGCAGTACTATGTTCGTAAAGGTTCAGCAGACGAAATGCGTCCTGACTCAGAACGAAACCAAAAATTAGTCAAGATCTGGCAGCGGCTGCCAGTCTGGTTAACGAAAATCATCGGTCCACCCATTGTCCGCGGGATTCCGTGACCACACGATAGCCAGGACAGGTGGCCATCGATGAATCCTACTCTTGGCAAAACATGCTCAAATTGACCAGCATTCGTGCTTTTACTCACCGCCTATTCTGTCTGACAGAACTCACGCTGATGCAGCCACTTTGGTGCCTCGGGTGATTCACTCTTCGACGAATTCCTCGCCGCATTAGATAATCCAACTCATAGGTGGCGGAAAAAATACGAAAAGGAAAACATTTTCCTGTGTAGATTCGCGGAAATCACTTGCTTGCGAAGCAGGAAATGATAGCATTGCAACCGATGCCTTTTTTGGGGGGTGACGTACACCCCAGGTAAACAGGAGTGTAATAGTCAAGTGTGGTTTTGCTTTTAATACCGTGGCTGCACTCACGTTTTGGCCGACGCGCAAATTTGGGTTTAAGCATGCATGATTCTGCTGCCGCCGAGGTGATACCAGGAACTGAATCAGCCGAACGGGTGACGAAGAACATGGTTGCGATAGGGCGGAAACGCTCTCGAGGCCGACGTCGTCTCAAAATCATTATCGCTTTTGTCGCCTTGGCAATTGCTGCGGTGATCTTCGGCAATATTTACATGCAAACACTCGAACCCGGCTTCAAATGGAAGTAACCAACCCCGTTTGTTAGTTCCAGCCCTGATGCTCGGTCGCGTTCGCAAGCCTGCATGATTTCGGCATAAGCGACCGTTGGTATCTGCACTGAGATTTTCACTTGCCTGCTTATGGATCGCTGGCTGCCACTCTTGATACCAGCCGCTTTTTCTGCAGAGGCGGCATTTCCGGCACATTTGGCTAAACCCGCACCACTGTCGGGGCGATACAAGAAGATGTGCGGGAGAAGTACACACCAAGCCCCGCCGAGTAGGTATGCATGATCAAGAACGCGACAACCAAGTCACGGTCTTGGGCAGGAGGAAACACCTACCAAAATCGAACGGCAAGCAACTTGTCGTCGTTCGCAGCACGAAACTAGACGCCAGAGCTGACAGGAAGTCGCATGAAGCGTGATCCAGAAAAAAATCTGATTTACAGATTAGTGGCAGCAGGCTGCCTCGCCGCGGCGCTCACAAGTTCCATGGGTTGCCGAGGCCTCAACCATTGGCGCCACGAGTTTCAGGGGTGCGTAAGCAACCATATGGTTGACTACAGCAACAGAGCTTTGGCTCAGAAAGCTTGGATTCGCGAGAAACATCGTTTCTGCGATCGCCAATACGTACAGGAATTCAAAGATGGTTTCATTCATGGCTATCTCGATGTTGCCACCGGAGGCGACGGCTGTACACCAACGATCGCACCGCCGAAATATTGGGGATGGGCCTACCAGACGCCGCATGGGCAAGCCGCGGTCAATGCCTTCTTCCAAGGGTTCCCTTTCGGAGCCAAAGCTGCCGAACAGGATGGCGTGGGCTACTGGAACGAGATTCCCACCAGCGGACTTTCGAGTACGTTGACACCTTACGGATCGGGGGCAGTCACAGAGGAGGTCGTTCCGATGCCTGTTCCCCCGACACCGACGCCAGACGCAGTCGAAATTGTCGCTCCTGCAATATCTGATGGGGCAAGCCTGACTATCAAATCACCCTCTGACGAGCTGGTGGCCTCGCCAACCCCGGCAACCTCGCCCGTCCAAAAATCGGAAGGCACCCCCGCCAGCTCTGGCTTACAACTGCCAAACTCTGCAAACAAACCTTCGACGCCAACCGTGTCGGCTCAGCCGGTCTCCTCAGGCCCAGTTAATTTACCCATTCAACCCGCTACGGAATCTGGAGAATTATCATTCACTTTTGAATGATGCTTCGCCTAGCTAGTACCCAACTTCCACAGTGATCGCGGAATCCATCAAGAGAGCTCACGGATGAGAACTAAATTTTCTGCACAGGCCTGCATTCAGCATTTGTCGAAAGGGCTATTGCCAGCAGTAGCGGCAGCTCTGTTCACGAGCTCGTTCACTGGGTGCACGTCACTAACTCAGCCGATCAATGGTGTACCAGCACAACGATTACCCAAACAATTTTTCCCCGAGCCCAAGGCAGACTTGGTCCCGGTTGACGTGTCCATTTTATCAGTCGAGCCACCCAGGGATTACCAACTCTCTGGTGGCGATATTTTGGGTGTCTACGTTGAGGGAGTATTGCCATTTGTTCCTCCTGACCAACCACCAGGACCACCACCAGTCAACTTCCCGGATGCGGACAGCACCTTGCCTCCGTCGATCGGTTTCCCTATTCCCGTTCAGGACGACGGTACGCTATCGCTGCCACTACTTGAACCACTGGACGTTGAAGGCCTGACTCTCGATCAGGTCCGTGACGCAATTCGAGATGCATACATCGACGAGGGAATCCTCGTAAGTGAAAAGGCTCGTCCGATCGTGACCATCATTCGCGAACGAACTTACAACGTAATCGTCGTACGTGAAGATACGTCAGGCGGTAGTAACAGCGGGTACATCAAGGGCAGTGATCAGTCCACAACTGGTGGACTGGTCAAATTACCTGCTTATCAGAACGACATTCTGCACGCTTTGGTTGAGACAGGTGGACTACCTGGGTTGAATGCAAGAAACGAAGTCAAAGTGCTCAGAGCAAGCAACGCCGACAAGCGTAAACGCGCAGAATTCCTAAGAGCATTTTGGCAACAGCAAGAAGCAGCTAGCCTCGACCCATGCGTTTGTCCCCCCAGCCTGCCGGATGACCCCGCGATTCTCCGAATACCATTGCGGGTCAAGCCAGGTGTGGTGCCTGAACTGACAGCAGAAGATGTAACCCTGCAGGACGGAGACATTGTTTATATCGAGTCCCGTGATGCTGAAGTTTTCTACACCGGAGGCATGTTGTCACCCGGAGAGCACATGCTACCTCGTGACTACGATTTGGACGCATTGCAAGCGATGGCAATGGCAGGTGGGAGCATTGGCGGCAGTGCAAATGGTGGCGGTGGCGGTGGCGGACTTGGGGCGATTTGAGAAGGCACGCAACAATGCCCGAATTCGCAGCCCAACTCACCGTTTCCACACGCAAAAATGGTCTTTCCGTAG
>DOPG01000226.1:4711-4920 GCA_003513555.1 Rhodopirellula sp.
TGGCGGTGGCGGTGGCATGGGAGGCTTCGGAGGCTTCGGTCTCAACACGAGTGTTCCCCCAGGCTTGCTTTACATCCTGCGAAAGACGCCGTGCAACGGGCAGATTGCCATTGAGGTCGACTTGGCACAGGCCATTAATGATCCGAAAGCTCGTCCGCTGATTCAGCCAGGAGACACACTGATTCTTCAGTACAAGTGTGAAGAGGAGA